>JAGXAZ010000117.1 GCA_018971365.1 Gammaproteobacteria bacterium
AGATTTTCGGAAACTTTGCATCGTGGAATGTCCTTGATCGAAAGAGCAATATCAGACAGAGTTCCGGTAGCTAGATATCTGTCTAAAAAAATCGAGGCAGAAATTAAAAACTTTGGTGTCTTTGGAACAGACATTATTTTAGATGGTGTTTTGTCTAAATATGATGGTGATTACGCCATAAAAATTGGCCAAAATAATGATGCTGGTGTAAATGATTACCTAGATACTATAAGTAGACTTAGTAGTTATCGTGAGACGTGGGGTGACCCTTACAAAAAATTATTGTATGTCTTGTTGTCTAATGTAAAGGGCGAAAAAATACTGCCGCGTTTAATTGAAGTTTCAAAAATTCAAGAATTCCCATCACAAATTATTCTACTATCAGAGCTTCAATTAAAATCCTTTAAATATTTGCCAGGCGATATTGCATTCAGGCTGTATGACACCTTCGGTTTTCCAATTGATCTGACGAACGACATATGTCGTGAACGCGGCTTTACTGTGGAGATGGAAGATTTCGAGCGCGAGATGGAAAAGCAGCGTGAGCGCGGCCGGGCAGCGAGCCAGTTTGGGGCGGAGTATGCCCAGGATGTCGAGATCGCGGGCGAAACCCAATTCACCGGCTACGACACCCTGAAAGACAAGGGCAAGATCGTCGCACTGTTTCGCGGTAAAGATGCAGTGAAATCGCTCAAGTCCGGGGAGCAGGGCATGGTGGTCCTGGACCGCACGCCGTTCTATGCCGAATCCGGTGGCCAGGTTGGCGATCGGGGCGTGTTGCGGACCGCGAGCGCTGAGTTCAAGGTGGAAGATACCCAGAAGCGCGGCGGAGGTGCGCACGCGCACCTCGGTAGCGTCGTCGAAGGCGAATTCAAAATCGGGGAAACGGTGGAAGCGCAGGTGGATGAAAAACTGCGGGCTGCCACGGTACTCAACCATTCCGCCACGCATTTGTTGCATGCGGCCCTGCGCCAGGTGCTCGGCACGCACGTAACGCAGAAAGGTTCACTGGTGGCGCCGGATCGCTTGCGTTTCGATTTTTCCCACAACCAGCCGGTGACGCCCGAGGAACTGCGGCGTGTCGAGGATCTGGTGAACAGAGAGATCCGCAGTAACGCCGCAGCCGACGTGCGCCAGATGCCTTACGATGACGCGATCAAATCCGGCGCCATGGCGCTGTTCGGGGAGAAATACGGCGACACCGTGCGCGTGATGAAGTTCGGAGATTTTTCCACCGAACTTTGCGGCGGTACGCACGTGCGGCGCGTGGGCGACATCGGCTTCTTCAAGATTGTGTCTGAGACCGGCGTGGCGGCGGGCATCCGCCGCATCGAAGCGCTTACCGGCGAAGCCGCGGTGCAATGGGCGCAGCAGGCGGAACGCATCCTGCGCGCGCTCGCCGATCTCACCAAATCAAATCCCGACACTGTGAGCGAAAAAGTCGGCCAGCTCGTGGAGCGCAACCGCAAACTCGAGAAGGAGCTGGAGCAGTTGAAGGGCCGGCTCGCGAGCCGCGAGGGAGGCGACCTGGCTTCACAGGCGGTCGAGGTGAACGGCCTCAAGGTGCTGGCTTCGCGTCTCGACGGCGCGGATGCCAAAACGCTGCGCGACACCGTGGACCAGTTGAAGAACAAACTCGGCTCCGCGGCCGTGGTGCTGGCCGCGGTCGAGGACGGCAAAGTACGGCTGGTGGCCGGCGTGACCGCCGACCGTACCGCCCAAATCAAAGCGGGTGAATTAGTGAACCACGTAGCGGAACAAGTGGGCGGCAAGGGTGGCGGCCGTGCCGATATGGCGCAGGCGGGCGGTACCGAGCCTGTGAAACTGGACGCCGCACTGCGCTCCGTGCCCGATTGGGTGCGCGCACGACTCGGTTGAATGAACCAGATTTTCTGGAACAGCCGAACCAATGAACACCCATGAAAAATCCCCCTGCGCGCCAAGCGCGCACCCCCCTTTGCAAAGGGGGGCGAGGGGCGAAGCTCCGAGCGGGCAGCCATGGGCACATCGTCATTCGATGTGCGGGAGACCAGGGATGGTCTCCCTGGACCCGAACACGAGACAGGATGGCGGAGTGTTCAGGGCTGCCCTGGACTTTCAAACGGAGCAGGATTGCGAAGTGCGAAAGAAGGGGGATTTTGGAAAATCCTCCCTCGTGCGGGCTGCGCATTCCTGCTTCGCCCGCAAGTCCAGGGCTGCCGCCCTTGGCAGCCCGCTCACCGCAAAACGGCGAGCCCTCCTTTTTCAAAGGACGGGATGCATTGGTTTGTGCGGGTATTGGCAGTTGCGCAGCCCATTTCCAATGAGTGACCACGGCGTATCTTCATGGCACTGATCGTGCAGAAATACGGCGGCACGTCGGTGGCCGATTGTGCGCGCATCGAACACGTGGCCGACAAGGTATGTGCCGCACGCCGTGCCGGCCATGATCTGGTTATAGTGGTGTCCGCGATGTCGGGTGAAACCGACCGGCTGCTGGGACTGGGAAAGAACCTTGCGCCGCGGCCCAGTCTGCGCGAGATGGACGTGCTGCTTGCGACCGGCGAGCAGGTGACGATCGCGCTTACCGCCATCGCCATCGAACAGCGCGGCATCAAGGCGCGTTCCTTCACCGGCGCGCAGGTGAAAATCCTGACCGACGGCGCGCACGGCAAGGCGCGCATCGAAGCAATCGATGAGGAGCAGTTGCGCGCGGCGCTGGCCGCGAACTGCATTCCGGTGGTCGCCGGTTTTCAGGGCGTGGATGACGTCGGCGACATCACCACGCTCGGCCGCGGCGGCTCGGATACCACCGCGGTGGCGCTGGCCGCGGCGCTCAAGGCCGGCGAATGCCAGATCTACACCGACGTGGAGGGCGTGTACACCACCGATCCACGCATGGTGCCGGAAGCGCGGCGACTCGAACGCATCACTTTCGAGGAAATGCTGGAGCTTGCGAGCCTGGGCAGCAAGGTGCTGCAGATCCGCGCGGTGGAATTCGCCGGCAAGTACAATGTGCCGCTGCGCGTGCTCTCCACCTTCAAGGAAGGCGCGGGCACGCTCATCACCTACGAGGATACGGCTGTGGAAGCTCCCATCGTTTCGGGCATTGCGTTCAACCGCGACGAGGCGGAAATCACGCTGCTGGGCGTGCCGGACGAGCCCGGCACCGCCGCGCACATTTTGGGGCCGGTGTCCGAGGCCAACATCGTGGTGGACATGATCGTGCAGAACGTGGCGCGCGGCGGACGGCTGGATTTCACCTTTACGCTGCATCGCAATGACTGTGCGCAGGCCATGGAAATCCTCGAGGCCCATCGGGCGCGCATCGGGGCCGGAAGCGTGGTGGGCAACGAGCGGGTGGTGAAGATCTCGCTCGTGGGGGTGGGCATGCGTTCGCATTCGGGCGTCGCCACCCGGATGTTCCAGACGCTGGCGCGCGAGGGCATCGGCATCCGGCTGGTGGCGACCTCGGAGATCAAGATTTCCGTGGTGGTGGACGAAAAGCACCTGGAGGCCGGGGTGCGCGCGCTGCATGAAGCTTTCAAGCTGCACGCGGCGCCGCAGCAGGACTGTCTGCCACAGACCGCGCGCAAGCAGGCCTGAATCAGGCTTTGCCGGATTGAGAATCCCGACGGAAGGCCGCAGAATACGCACCGCCCCGCGCTCCGGGCCGGGCGGCCGCAAAAAACAACATAAGGCGGCACACGCTTCACCAGGTGATTGAGTTCGACTTTACAGGAGTTAAACCATGCTGATTCTCACGCGACGGGTGGGTGAAACCATCATGATCGGCGACAACGTCACCATCACTGTGCTCGGAGTCAAGGGCAATCAGGTGCGCATCGGCGTCAATGCCCCGAAGGACATTGCCGTGCACCGCGAGGAAATCTATGAGCGCATCAAGCACGAGCATGAAAATGCCGCGCAGGCCCCGCCCGCGGATAGCTGAGCGTTCCGTCACGCGATTTTGACCGGTCACGGTCAGGCCGGTATCATCCCGGCCGCGAACACGCGCTTGCTCGAAATCGGTCAAGCCCGGTTCGCGCGCTGAAGCGGGTTCGAGCCGGATGCGCGTGCAGGGCACAGGCGCGTGGTTCACACGCTTGGCCGCGACCGTGGAGGCTGCGGCACCACGGAGGGCCCAGCGATAAAATTTTTGCTTACGGAGAGATGGCCGAGCCGGGCTTGGCCGGTGCTTGAATCGAACTGCCGGTGGCAGTTCGATCCGGGCAAGCGCGAGGCACGATGCCGAGTCGGACAACGCACCAGGGATGGTTCACTGCGAGATTTTGTGTTACGGAGAGATGGCCGAGCTGGTCGAAGGCGCGCCCCTGCTAAGGTCGTATACGCGCAAAACGCGTATCGTGGGTTCGAATCCCACTCACTCCGCCAGTCAAACAAAAAGGGAGGCTTTGGCCTCCCTTTTTGTTTGACAGATGAACGCGGATTCGAACCCACGATGTAGATAGTTTGGTTCGACAAGTTTGCCTGGAGCATACTTGGACCGCCGAAGGCGGGCCCGCGAAGCGGGGAGCCCCCAGGGACGGGGGCGAACAATCCCACTCTCTCCGCCATTACTTAATCGCTGGCCCAAGTGTGGCAAGGGGGTTGCCGCTTTGACCAGTGCTGATCCATTCCCCGACATTCATTCGACGTAGGGGATTCGATCGACCTCGATCTCCGGCGAATCAACAAAGTACCGAAATCCGCGCGCCGGATTTATGCGCTGGCTAGCGAAATCGCTGTGATTGGTTTAGAACTCATCGCTTGATGGCTTAAGGCACGCCCTAAATTTTGAGTTTATGCCCCTACCTCTGAGCTGTGTTCGCAAAGCAGGCAGCTTGATATGCTTAATCCCCCGCATTCGTACTGGTACTACTTTCGGGGAAAGGTCAAGATCACTGGATCTGCTTCATAAGCCCGCTGATCCGTCCCTGATTCATCAACTGCTTGTGCTCCAATTCGTCAGCCGCCTTGAGCACGGCGTCCTTGTTCAGCGCCTTGCTCACCTGGATCGCGCCGACCATGCCGAACAGCGCGTGCGGAGCGCACTGGTACAAGTACACACCCTGTTTGGTGAAGGTCACGGTCAGCGGCTGGCTGATATCGCTCTTCCAGGCCTGCGCGCCTTCGGGAATGGCCACCGACTCGCTGTTGTGGCCCTGATCGGTGGGTTCGAAGGTCACGCTGTCGCCGGGCCGGACGTGCAAATAAGAGGGATCGAACACGAAAGTCCCGCCGGGACCGTTGTTCAATTCCTTGACCACGTAATTGGCGGCGCCCGCTTGGATCGCGAAAAAAAGGCCGAGTGCACCGCACAAGGCAATCGCGAAGTTCTTCATTGCAGGGATCTCCATTGTGAATAAGTCAAAGGGGTTTGGTAGCCGTCACCACAGCAGCCACAGGGCCAGATACAACGTGTTGTTGTCCGAGGCGCTGCGTCCCGAGCCGTCATAATTGGCCGAGGCACCATTGAACTTGTTGTATATCACATACTGCGCCGTGGCTTGAACGTTGAGCGTCGGTAGCCAGGTCCATTGCAGAATCCAGCCGTTGCTGTCGGGCGAACCGGTGAGGCTGCCGGATAGCGATGCGGGGGCATACAGCACCGGGTCCGAACTTCCTGTGGTTCTGAAGTAGCCGATCGTTGGCCCGTAAGCTTCATTCCAGTAGTAACTGGCGTTCACGTTCCAGGCATTCAGGTGATTGTTGGGACTGGCCGCCAGGCCGTAGGCGCTGCTGGCGTTAAGCTCCTGACGCTCGTGGATGTATATGGCGTGCAGCGTCAAAGAATTGTTGGAGGTGATGTATTGATACTGGGCATCGGCACCGATATCCAGGTAATTATCTGTCGGGCCGGACAAGGGATTTCCACCCCCGGGATACAGGTGTGTGTTGAGCCCAAGCGTGCCTATTTCCAGATCGCTCTGGCCACTGCCTGAGGACCAGGGATGATCCCAGGCAAAGCGCCAGTAAGGCGCGACTCCGGCGATCACGCCGGTGGCCGTGCTGTCGAGCGGTACGGTCGGGTTGCCGGTCTGGCTGGAGCGGTACACGGTGA
>JAGXAZ010000011.1 GCA_018971365.1 Gammaproteobacteria bacterium
GTAGGCGATGGCCGCGATGATGGCGACGATCGCCACGACGATCATCAGCTCGATGAGCGTAAAGCCGCGCGTGTTATTGCGTGTCATGGTCTGCTCCCGCGCGGCCGACTGGCGGCCGCGCCTCATTGCAATTGCACCCAGGATTGCCGGCCGTTGCCTGAGCCCGTGGATTCGGTGACCGACATTATCTGGCCGGTGCTGCCGCTCGCGAACTTGTACTCCACGCTCGAGGCGGAGATGATCGCCGGGGTCTGGATGATGCCCACCGTGGATTGCAGGCCGCTCACCGGCACCGTGAGGGTCTGCGACACGCCGCCCACGGTCACCGTCACGGTCACGAAATCGCCGTTGGTGAAGTGCCCGTCGCCGTTCATATCGAAGGGCGAGGTGTCGAGGCGTGCACCGGTCAGGGCGTTCAGCTCCATGAGGAAGGAGGTGCCGCCGAAGCCGCAGGGATTGGTGTTCGGGATCAGGGTGGTGAACACGACACGGCCGTTGTCGAGCTCCGCGGGGCTGATCACCATTTCTCCCGTGCCGGTGGCGCCCGGTTGGTTCAGCAGATCCATGTACCAGCCGGGCTGGGTCATGGCGCTTGGTCCGCCCGGCGGGGAGCTGGTCGTCGGGTTGTTGGTGGTGACGCGGATGGTGCTGGTGATGCCGTTCACGGTCACCTGCTGGGTGGTGAGTATCTGCTGTTGCAGCAACTGGCTGCGGGTTATGGCGCCAGTGCCGCCGTCAATGATGGAGTAGAAGGTCTGCACCTGCGGGCTGCTCGGCACCACGTTGTCGCCGGTCTCGAAGTACTTGCCGGTGCCGAAGTAAATCTGCGGGGTGCTGTTGTTGCTCAGTCCCACCACCGGACGCACGGTGATCGGCTGGGGATTGCCGAGCGCGTCCACGGCCTTGAACAGGGGCGTGGCGGTGGTGGCGGTGGACCTGATGCAGCCGCCGCTGTTGTTGGACACGCACCAGTTAGACGGATTGGTGCTGGTCACGTCGAACTTCCAAAGATTGCCCTGCACATCGCCGGCATAGATATAGTTGGCTACCCGGTCGGCCGGCTGATTGGTGTCCACCGGAACCGCGGCCGCCAGGCCGTCGCTGGTCACGCCGGGGATCTTGATTTCTGCGATCAAATGGCCGTTGAAGAGGTTGATGATGAACAACGCGGCCGCGCCGGTGGCGCTGTCAAAGCCGTTGGAGACGATGGCCACGTACTGGCCGTTGTTCATGAGCGCGATGCTGGCGCGCGGGATGCTGTAACCCATGTCTGCGAAGCACATGCTAGTGCTGGTGCCGCTGACCAAGGTGCCGTTCACATAGTATTGGTAAGGGCAGGTCGTGCCGTTGTTGACTCCCCACATCACCCAGCTGGACGCGTTGACCTCGGTATTGGAGCCGGGGTTGGTGACGTTGAGCGCGAACACCCCGGTACCGCCCGCCCCGGTGCTACCCACCAGATAAGTGCCCCAACTGGTGCCGTTGAAGGCATCGCCTATGGTGGGCGTGCCGTCCACGTAGAACTGATGATTGGCGGAGTAATTGGGCGCCATGAGCTTGTTAAGCGCCGGTATCACGGTACTGGGCACGAAGGCGAACATCTCCTGACCGGTATTGGCATTGAAGGCGTGCAGCATACCGTCATTGGCGCCCACGTAGATCACCGGCTGGCGATTGAGGTTGCTGACGAAGTACTGCGAGTAGCTGCTCTGGCCGACGTTAATCGAATTCACGGTGACCGGTGCGTTGTTGTAGCCAAAGTTGCTATCCTGCACGAACAGCGGGTTGCTGTTCACAATGTCGCCGAGCGGGCTACTGCGGGTGCGGAAGCCGTCGGTGCTGGGCACCGAGCCGCCGCGCAACCAGGTGACGCGGTCCGCGCCGAGGCCGTCGGCGGTCCCCGTGCCGGGATTGAGATTGAGCGCGGTCTGCTGCGCGCTGCTCAGGGTGTTCCATTCGAAGGCGGCCCCCGCGCCCGTGCCGCTGGTGCCGCCGCTCGGGTTCCAGGTGGCGATGTTGCGGCTCGCCGCGCCGGGTATCTGCTGGGCCGCATCCCAGGTGGCATTGGCGGCGATGCTGCCGTCCGGATTGACCTTGAAGGCCAGCAACTGGCCGCTCCAGTCGGTGGTTTTGAAGCGCGCCTGGTAGATGAAGGTGTTGGTATCGAGGCGCGTGGAGTTCGTGGCGATGGCCGCGGCCGAGCTGGTGCGCGAGGCGATGCTGTTCAGTACCTGCTGCAGCTGCTGGGCAATCAATTGCGGCGTCTGCGCGGCGAACATCTGGCCGCGACTGTCGAGCGTGGCATGCCACAGGTCGTCAATGCCGGTGGGGCTGCGGTTCTGGAACGCCGAACCCGTGGGCCAGGGCGGCGGATTCTGGAAGGGGTTCTGGGTGGCCGGCAGGTTCACGTTCCAGACCAGGCCCTGCTGTACCAGCGTGACCGCGTAGGTATCCATGTGCAGATTCTTGTTGCAGTCCAGGCCCGGCGGTGCATTGGGCGTGCCGCAGGCGGAATCCGGCGTCACCTGGCCCGCGGTCAAACCCGGCCGCAGGTTGTTGGCATAGTAATAGGTCGCCAGATCTCCGAGTGTGCCGGAGACGCCGTCCGAGTAAGGGGCGGCGCCGAAGCCGAGACTGCCATACGGCGCGCTGGATGTACTGTCCAGATCGCCAATGGAGGATACGGACGGATAGGGATAGTTGGCGTAACCGTCCGTGAAGATGATGCCGAAATTCTTCTGGCAGGCCTGGGTGATGGGCGCACTGGAATCGGTGCGCTGGAACTGCTGGCCGATGTAGTTAAGCAGTTGCCAGGTGGGTGTGCCGCCGGAGCCATTGTTGTTGAAGAAATTACTGAAGAAGGTGGCCTTCTGCGCGGCGCTGTTCAGATCGTACATGGTCAGATTGGTGCCCGAACCCTGTACCGGGCAACCGCTGCTGTTGCTGTCCATGTAGGCGCAGCTCACGCGCATGTTGGACAGGCCGAGGAAGGTCTGGCTCAATGACGCGCGCAGCGCCAGATGGCGCTTTCTGTAATAGCTGAACCAGTTGGCGAAGTTCTGGAGGGCGGCGTTGTACTGCGCGGCGCTCGCGAAGTTCGCGGGTTTGATTTCGTAACCCAACATCGGCTCGCCCGCGGGACCGGTGCCTGCGAGGGGCACGCCGGTATAACCGTAATTGCCGGGCAGGCTGTCGGTGGCTTTCAGCCAGAACGTCGCAGGGAAATAGGCGATGGCAAGATATTGAGCCTGCGTCGAGCCGTCGTTATTTGTTCCAACGACGTAGGTTCCGTTTTTGAAGGCAATATCCGGAATCGGGTCGGAAATGAGGATCGTTTGCCATACGCCCGTGCCGCTGTTGCCGTTTGGGTTCCAGACCACTGTGCCCACCGGCAGTGTCATGCCCTGCTGCAGCATGAACTCGGGCCCGGTGGGGGCCGTGGTGCTTCCCGACGGGCCGCCCAGTATGCTGGTAAGGTTCAAAGTGGTACCCGGATTAAGGAACGGGTCGTACGGTGCCGCCTGCGGGTTGATGTCGCCTTGTGCATCGAATGCGGTGTAAACCGGGGTGCCGTTGGAATTCAACCACGGCGTGTAGGTCACGCCGGGGTTGAAATAGGCGTTGTTGAAATCCGGGCTGCGCGCCCAGGCATATTGAGGCAGCGGCGGGATGAAGTAATGCCCCTGGGCCGACACACTGTTGTAGCCGCCGTTGCGGATGAGTGAATCCACGCCGGGAAACGGGAACAGATAGGCATATTTCAGCCACGGCCCGGTGTTGCCGAAGGCGCCCGCCTTGTTGAAATTGAAGGTGTCGCTGAGAGTGGTGCTGGTGCAAGTGTCGTTCAGGTCGCAACCCACGAAACTCTGAGTCAGGTCGTTCCACCAGAAGGCGCCGTCATTGGTGGGCGCCAGTACCTCGAAGTCCATGCTGCCGGAGTTGTCTATGCCGAGGATGACATTGGGTTCGGCCGCGGTGCTCAGGAACAGCGGCGTTTGCGACACCGTGCCGGCGTGCGCCGCATTCAGATTGGCGACCGTCAGCCCGGCCGTGGCAAGGATGATCAGGAGTTTTTTCGAGTGCAGTCTGAGGTTCATGTGACTTGTCCTTGGTCCGTTACGGCGGACCCATCAGCGCCTGTAGGTGGATTGCAGAATCACGACGGATTTCCCGTCCGGACTCACGCCGCGTGCGGTAATCGCGTACAACTGCAGATTCCCTACCGGCGCGCTCACGTCGAGTGACTGGCCGGTCCCGGGCGCGTACACGAATGCTTCAATGTAGTAGCTCGCGGTGGCGCCGGTGTTGCCGCCGATGGCGAGCGTCCCGGTATAGGGAATGGATTTACTGGCCCAATTCCAGTTCTGCCAGTCGGCGCCGGCGGTCAGTGGATTGCCGCTGGCGTCGGTGGAATTCGGGTAATAGCCGAGCACGCTGCCGTCGAAGGGCGGCAGCGAAGCCAGGCCGTTCAATGCCTGCTCTCCCTGACGCAGCGCGGCTTCCGCCGCCTCGAAGGCCAACTGGTGCGCGCGCTGATTGCCGGCCATGCGCTCTTCAAGCGAGGTGCTCTGGATGGCGGCGATGCCGAGTATCGTGAGCACCAGCAGCAGCACCAGGCTGACGATCAGCACCACGCCTTGCTGCAGATTCTGCGTTGTGGGAGCGGCGATATTCGCCGCGATTCTGTGGCACGGAACTCGCGGCGGGGACCGCCGCTCCCACAAGAGACCGTCACTCCCACAGGGGATCGGCGCTTCTACCCGTGATTTGATCAAAGTGTTCATGGCACGTGGTTGCGCACAGCGATGGTTTCGACGAACACCCGGTGCAGGCGCCGGGTGGTAGTGGCGCCGGGGTTCGGCGGCGGCGTGACCGCGACGCCGTCCACGTCAAGCGCGGTAGGCGTCATGGCCGGCACCACGTTATTGTTGCTGCGGATCAGCAGGCCGAGACGCACGCTCACGATGTTGGCCGCCGCCCAGTTGGCGATGCCGCTCGCGGCCACGTACTGGTTGGCGATGCCGTCGCCGTCGGTGTCCACGCCGTAGAGGATCTGCATGTTCTCGATATCGGGCACCAGTTCCTGGGGAGTGCCCAGCGTGGCGGTATTCGTCAGTTTGATCACGAAGAGCGCCGGTCCCTGATCGGCCCCCCGGCCGATGTAATACAGATAAGTCTGAATCGTGTAGAGCTGCGCCGGAAGCGAGAAATTGCTGACCTTGCCGGCGGACACGTTGCCCGGAGTCACTATGCCGCCCGCAACGGCATGTTCGACAGTGCCGCTGCTTTGGTTGACATTGGTGGCCTGGAATACCGCCGATTGCGAGCAATTGGTGACATACGCAATGGTGCCTATGACCAGGCCGGCATTGGCCAGCGAACTGGTGTTGTAAACCTGCACGTTGGCGGAATTGCCGCCGCCCGGGAAATTCGATATGGCAATACCGCCGGGGGTGACGGCGTGGATCATGATGATGTCGCTGCCGGGGATGACGGTGTTGCTGATCGCGCTCCAGATGGTCGCGGGCAGGGCCGGCGACCAGTCGCTCGCAGAGGTATCAAGTGCCGGTGTTTCTGAGGTAATCGCATAGCTTCCGCCCACGTTGGTCGCGGGACTGTTGTAGTCGTAGCCCTGTATCGCCTGCGTGAAGTTGTAAACGTCGGTTTGCACATTCAGCAGGTTGACGCTGGGAGCCTGCCACATACTTTGGCCGCCGCAGCCGGTGTAGCCGGCGAGGCGCAGTACCGGGCGCATGAAATCCAGTGCGAAGCGGCCGTTTTCCTGCAGGCGCGCTACGGCGCTGCCAAGCGTGTAGCTTTGCCGGCTGGCGAGGAACATCGAAATCACGCCGGCCATGAACACCAGGCCGACCACGAGCGCAATCATCAATTCGATCAATGACAAACCCTGCTGGCGGGCCGGAACGAACGGGTGCAGGCGCCGGCGGTTCATAAGCCGCTCACGACGGTAAAGTTGGTGGTGCCGGCGGCCGGCGCGGTGGTGAACTTGGCGAGCGCCTGGGCGGCACGCGCGGCGTTCCACTGGATGACGATGGTGACGTCAATCACGCCATTCGCGTCGAGCGCCGTGCTGATGCTGCCGTCGCCCGCGGGCAGATCCGTGGCCAGATCCTGTTTCCACATGCCCAGGTCCGCCTGGGCCATGGCGTCGGGAGTACAGTTGTTCGCCGGTCCCAGACACAACGCCGCCAGTTGGGTGGTCGAGCAGTTGCTGGTTTGCAGACAGGCAGCGCTCACCGGTGCGAGCGTGCCAATCGAGATGTTGTAACTGCCTTGCGTGGCGCTTTGACGGTTGGCGCGCATGCGGTCCAGGATGCTGTACGCCAGGCTGTTGGCGGTGCTGCGCAGATAGGCGCCGTCGTTGGCCTTGAGCGAGCTTGTCACCATGCCGGCGATGCCGAGCAGGCCCACCGACATGACCAACAGCGCAATCAGCACTTCCAGCAGGCTGAAACCGGCTGCGGTTGATTTGGCGGATATCACGTGCATGGCTTCACCCTAGCAACTTGAAATGGCGGTGGTGCCATTTACCTGATAGCCGGTCTTTTGCGCGGCCTGCAAGCTGCCCGTGGGCAGCAGTGTGAGCGAGCGCCCGTAGCTCGGGCCGCGTCCGTCGCAGAGCGTGAATACGGTCGCGTTCGCGGGCGGCGCATTGGTCAGGGAGTAAGGCAGGCCGTTGGGATTGAAGGTAAAGCTGTACCCACCATTGCTGGTAAACGTGTTGCCGCCGCTAATCGGCGGGAATGCGCGGATCACGGTGGCGGCGCCCGGGGGCGGGGTCGCGTAAAACACCACCCAGCCGGCGGCCCAGGTGGCGCCGCCGCACGCGGTGGTGGTGCCGGCGCAGATCGTGACCGTGGAACTGCCGTTCTTGACGGCTGCGCTGCGCGCGGTTGTGAACCCGGTGATCAACGCGTTGACCTGCGAGACGTCGCGCGCATTCTTGATGGTGGCACTGAAATTCGGCACGGCCATGGCCGTCACGATGCCCAGCACCACGACCAGCACCAGGAGTTCGATCAGCGTGAAGCCGCGCGTGAATCTTACGGTTTCCATGGGCACCAACTATAGCGGCTGCGCAAACATTTTACAGAAGTCACTGACCGGCGAGATAAAACCCGCGACCGGTGGGTGCGGGCCCGGATCTCGAGCCGCCGGGCGATCTTGCGGCCTCAAAACGATTCTACGGCTGTCGGCCGTGGCAGGCCGCTGGTCGCTTTGCCATGCGCTCGCTCCAGCTGACGAGACAGCGGGCAAGAAAGAGTGTCATCAGTCTGTGGGGCGCCGCAGGGTTCTGGAGAATTGCGCACGCGAGCGCAGCAGCCGGGCGCAACATGCACAATGAAAATACTGTAGCGGCATCAGAGCGCCTTCGTCTTGGACGCGGCCCTCCGACATACGCTTGTGCCGTGCGCCTGAAATCGGGCGACGTTCACAGGGCCGGCTGCGGTTGGTCCGGGGTAAAATGCGGGTGCTGGCCCTTCTTTATATATAGAACCTGTATCAGCGGTAGGCATTGGCCGATGAATGGCAGATGGCACAAAATGGAATCTCGCCTCGATGATTTGTACACAGCATGAACGACGCCGGTGAATTCTTTCAGGATGCGCCCGTGCTGGGTAACCAGTACCGGGGCGACGCGGCATTACAGGCTTGGCTCAAGGCTTACCTGCCCGCGGAAATCTTGAAGCAGATCACCCCGGGCCTGGACCGGCTGGGCGCGCGCGCGGCCGGCGACATGCTCGCGATGGCCGCGGATGCCGATGCCCATCCGCCGCAGCATGTGCCCTACGATCCCTGGGGCCGGCGGATTGACCGCATTGATACCACCTGGGGCTGGCAGGCCCTGCGCCGGGTGGCGGCCGAAGAGGGCATCGTGGCGACGGCCTATGAACGCCGGGAAGCTGCGTGGTCCCGGTTGCATCAATTCGTGCGCCTGTACCTGTATCACCCTTCTGCGGCGATGGCTTCCTGTCCGTTGGCCATGACCGACGGCGCGGCCCGGGTACTGGAGGTGTTCGGCGACCAACTGCTGAAGCAACGCTACCTGCCGCGGCTCCTGAGCCGCGATCCGGCCGCGTTCTGGACTTCCGGTCAATGGATGACCGAGCGCAGCGGCGGATCCGATGTCAGCGGGACATCCACGACGGCGCTGCTCGAAAAGGGTGCTTTTCGCCTGCACGGCACGAAGTGGTTTACCTCGGCAACCGATTCGCAACTCGCGGTCACGCTGGCGCGTGATCCCGAAGCCGGCGACAAGTTGAGCCTGTTTCTGCTGGAGTTGCGCGACGCCGAGGGCCGGCTTAACGGCATTTTCGTGCATCGCCTCAAGGACAAGCTCGGCACGCGCGCCCTGCCTACGGCCGAACTCACGCTTGCGGGCACGCCCGCGCTGCGCATCGGCGAGCCCGGCCACGGTGTGCGCAACATCGCCACCGTGCTCAACATCACGCGGCTCTACAACGCGGTGTGCGCGGTGAGCTACATGCGTCGCGGGCTGGCGCTCGCCGAGGATTACGCCCGCAAACGTCGGGCGTTTGGCAAGTTGCTTTCGGAACATCCGCTGCACCGCGAGACGCTGGCGGAGTTGCACGCGGAATTTGTCGGGGCACTGCATCTGGTGCTGCATCTCGGCGTGTTGCTGGGGCGCGAGGAAACCGCCGCCGCCGGCACTGCAGACAGGATTTTGCTGCGCCTGCTGACGCCCGTAGCCAAGCTGTTCACCGGCAAGCAATCCATCGCCGTGGTCAGCGAAGTGCTGGAATGTTTCGGCGGCCAGGGCTACATCGAGGATACCGGGCTCCCGGTGCTGCTGCGGGATTGCCAGGTGCTTTCCATCTGGGAGGGGACGACCAATGTATTGAGCCTTGACGTGCTGCGCGTGCTCGATCATTCGCAGGCCCTTGAGGTGTTGGTTGCGGATGTTGACAACCGTCTTGCGCGCCTGCAACTGCCGGAGCTTGCGCCGACTCGCGACCGTATTCGTCAGGCCCTGCAAGCCAGCCGCAACTGGTTCGATGCGACCGCCGGGTCGCCCACGGAACGCGAAGCCGGCGCACGACGCTTCGCCTTCAGTCTGGCACGCAGTTATACGGCCGTGCTGCTCGCGGGTGCGGTGCAGGATGGCTGGCTCGAAGGCGACATCCTGCAGCGCTGGTGTCGGGCGCCGTTGGCGCAGGTTTGATTACTGGGCTGCCCGGTGAGGTCGGCTTGTTGTGGGAGCGGCGGTCCCCGCCGCGAAAGCATTACATGGAATCGCGGCGAGGCCAGATTTTTGCTCCTGCAAAATCTGCATTTCCGCCTTTCAAGCAGCGTTTCCATACTCCGCTTGAAAGGCCGGGGCATACATCCCTGTATACCCGCTTGCTGCTTCCGCAGCATGCCCATGGCGGTCATCGCCGCTCCTACAATAAAATGCTAAGTTTTCGCGGAGCGTCAACATCAACGATAAAAACCATCGGCATCTCTCCACCGGCGGCGACGCCAATCATTCATCCCCTACACGTTATTCCCTGAAACAGGATTATCTGCTGTGGACGCTGGTTGCCGCGCTGATCGTGTTCAGCGTGCTCGAGCCGCGGAAGATCCTGCATTACCCCGGACTGGTGAATTGGCCGACCATCGGGACGCTGCTCGGCCTGATGATTCTCACCAAGGGCGTGGAGCAGAGCGGCTGGTTGCACCGTGCCGGCCGCAACGTGATCGCCCGGGTGTCCAATCAGCGGCAGTTGGCGCTGTTCCTGGTGTGCGGGTCGGCGCTGCTCGCGATGCTGCTGACCAACGACATCGTGCTGTTCGTGGCCGTGCCGCTGACGCTCAGCCTTGCCGAGTTCGCGGACCTGCCGCTGCGTCGGCTGGTGATTTTCGAGGCCCTGGCGGTAAACGCCGGCGCCATGCTCACGCCCATCGGCAATCCCCAGAACATCTTTCTTTGGCGGCTCGCGGGTGTGCACTTTGGTCAATTCGTGTGGCACATGCTGCCGCCGTTCATCATTGCCATGGCGTGCCTGCTGCTCCTCACTGCCTGGGCATTCCCCGCCGCAGCCATTCATGTGGAACACCGCGGCCCGGCCCAGACCGTACAGCGGCCGTTGCTGCTGACTTCGGCACTCTTATATATACCGTTCCTGGTATTGGCGGATCTGCAGCTCACGGCGGCGGCCCTGATTTTGGTCGTGGCGACGTTCCTGATCGGGTTTCCCCGGCTGTTGCGCCGGATTGACTGGCCGCTGCTGGTGGTGTTCGTGCTCATGTTCATCGATCTCGGCCGGCTCGCGGAGTATCCGGTGCTGGCGCACGTGAATCTCGCGGAGCGCGGGCCGCTGTACCTTGCGGGTGCGCTCAGTTCGCAGGTCATCAGCAACGTGCCGGCCGCGATCCTGCTCTCGCATTATTCGCACGACTGGGGCACCATCGCCTGGGCGGTGGACGTGGGCGGATTTGGATTGTTCATTGCATCGCTCGCCAACCTGATTGCGCTGCGCCTCGGCCGTCAACGCGGCATGCTGCTGGCATTCCACGCATGGGCGTTGCCGTTTTTCCTGGTGGTGGGCGCGTTGGTGTGGCTGTGGCTGAACTTTCATTGATTAAAATCCACCCCCTTTCAGGCTGCGCATTCCGGCTTCGCCTGAAAGCCCAGGGTTGCCATCCATGGCAACCCGCTCGCTTGCTGTGCAGCTCGCCCTCCTTTTTCAAAGGAGGGGCAAGAAGCTGTCGCTGTGTACCTGCAATGGCAGTCCTGGCAACAATAGTTGTCGTTTGCTTCCCCTAGAAAAAGGGGGGCGATGCGCATAGCGTTGAGCGGGCGGCCAGGACGGCCGCCCTGGACTTTTGGACGATGCAGGGTGAGCGGCAACGCCGCGAACACCCATACAGGATGTATGGGCTGGACTTTTGGCGAAGCAGGACTGCGCAGCCAATAAGCGAAGTCCGAAAGACGGGGATTTATCCGTCCGAATTGGCGTAGCCGAAACGTCTCAGGCAGAATGAGCGCATGCAACCCAAACTGACCGTGCACAGCGTTGAACCCGCACTTGCGGGTGACCCCGCACGGCGCGTGCTGTCGCTGCCGGGGACTTTTGCCATGCACCTCGGTGGCGAGCTGCGCGACGTGCAGATTGCGTATGAAACCTGGGGCAAGCTGGCGCCGGATCACGGCAACGTATTGCTGCTGTTCACCGGGCTTTCGCCTTCGGCGCACGCGGCCTCCTCGCCCGCGGATCCCACTCCCGGCTGGTGGGAGGAAATGCTCGGGCCGGGCAAGCCGCTCGACACGCAGCGTTTCCACGTCGTGTGCGTGAACTCGCTCGGCAGTTGCTTCGGTTCCACCGGTCCGTCCTCGCTAAATCCCGTCACCGGCAAAGCCTACGCGCTGGGTTTTCCCACGCTCACGGTCGAGGACATCGCGGCGGCGGCGCATGCAACGCTTTTGGCGCTCGGGATACGCCGCGTGCGCGCGGTGATCGGCGCCTCGCTCGGCGGCATGAGCGCGCTGGCTTTCGCCCTGCTGTTCCCGGGTGCGGCCGAAGTGCTGGTGAGCCTGTCGTCCGCCACCCATTCGGAGCCTTTCGCCATCGCCGTGCGCTCGCTGCAGCGCGAACTCATCCGCAGCGACGGCGCTTGGCAGGGCGGCAATTATCCGCCCGGCGACGGGCCGCGCGAGGGCATGCGGCTCGCCCGCAAGCTCGGCATGATGTCGTACCGCTCGGCCAGCGAATGGCTGGAGCGCTTCGGCCGCGAGCGCGCCGACAGCGCCCAGCATGAGCCATTCGGCATCGAGTTCGAGGTGGAGTCCTATCTGGAATCGCGGGCGCGCGCGTTTGTCGGCGGCTTCGACGCCAATTCCTATCTGTATCTGTCGCGCGCCATGGACCTGTTCGACGCCGCCGAGCACGGCGGCACCGTGGACAAGGCCTTCAAGCGCCTGAAACTGCGGATGGCGCTGGTGGCGGGCGTGGAAACCGACATCCTGTTTCCACTGCATCAGCAGCGCGCACTCGCCGATGCCCTGCAGCGCACGGGCATCGAAACCCAATACCTGCCATTGGCTTCAAAGCAGGGCCATGATTCCTTCCTGGTGGACATGGACCGCTTCCGGCCCGCGGTCGGCGATTATCTCGCGGCCCTGTGATCCGGTTTGCGTGGGAGCGGGGATATTCGCCGCGATTCCAATATTATCGCGGCGGGGACCGCCGCTCCTACCGGCGCTACCTGGAGTCCAATGCGGGAATGGCACTTGCCGGAATGAAGGCATGCGGGTCCACCGGCGTGCCGTTCAGGCTCACGGTCCAGTGAAGATTCGGGCCGGTGGTGCGGCCGGTGGCGCCGATGCTGCCGACGATTTGCCCTTGTTTGACGTGCGCACCGCGCCGCACGCTGATTTTGCTCAGATGGCAGTACACGCTGTACAGTCCCTGACCGAGATCAATGGTCAAAGTGTTGCCGCAGAAATAGTAATCGCCCGCGTCCGCCACCACTCCGTCCGCCGGTGCGCGCACCGGCGTACCTTCGGGCGCGCCAATGTCTATGCCCGTGTGCCGGCTGCGCTCCTCGCCGTTGTAGAAGCGCCGCAAGCCGAAGCCGCTGGTTTGGGGGCCATCCGCCGGCCAGATGAATGTAAGCTCGGGTGCGGCATCCGTGGTCCAGGTGTTGAGCACGTGTTCGAGATGTGCCTGCTCGCGTTCGATGCGGTCGAGAGCGCTGGCCGGCGGATTCACGAGCTCGGGATTCTTGATGATGAGCTGCTGCTCGGGGTACTGCTTGGGCGCGATGGTGAAACCCAGTTGCCTGCGCGGCTGGTCGGCAAGCCGGACGCTCAGGGTTTTTTGTCCCGGTGCCGTGGCCAGCGGAATGCCGACCACCGCGTACCAGCGTCCATCATGCCTGATCACCATGATGCGGCGGCCATCGAACTGCACGCGCGGCGCCCGGCCGGCCTGCGGTAATTGCATAACCACCACGCCGCCCGGCACCGGCTCGTTTTGCGGCAGCGGCGTGGCGAAGGCGCTGAGTGGAAACATTCCGCCCGCGAAAATTCCAGCAAGCACCCACAAGAAACATCTGTTGAAAATCCCCCCGCGCGTACCGCGTGCGCCCCCTTTTGCAAAGGGGGCGAGGGGCGAAGCCCCGAGCGGGCAGCCATGGGCACATCGCGAAGCGATGTGCGGGAGACCAGGGACGGTCTCCCTGGGCCTGTATACGGCGCAGGATGGCAAAGTGTACAGGGCTACCCTGGACTTTCGCACAGTGCAGGATGGCATAGCGCGAAAGAGGGGGGAATTTGAGTGATGAGCAGGCTTCTCTGGAGGCGCCGGTCTGGGCATGCAGGTCATTTGCTACTCGCTTTGTTCACCGCATTTACTTTGGCTGAAATCCTGCCGTCCGCAAGTCGCGCCTGAATTTTCTGGCCGGGGCGCGTCTGGCGTACGGATGCGATCACCGTGCCGTTCATGGCGTCGCTCACGATGGCATAGCCGCGTTCCAGCGTGGCCAGGGGACTGACGCTGTTGAGCGTGTGCACGGCGATATCCAGACGGTTGCGCACTTCCGCAAGATGCCGCAGGGCCGCGAAGTGCAGGCGCTGCGCCAGGCTATCGCCGCGGCTGCGCAACACGCCGAGTGCCTGCGCGGGACTGTGCTGATGCAGCCGGGCGCGCAGCGTGTGGAGCAGCGCGCCGTGTGCCTGCAACCGGGTGCGTAACGATTGATTGAGGCGCAGTTCCAGCTCGTCCAGACGCTGGGCGCGCTCGCGCAGCATGCGTGCCGGGTGCAATTGCTGCAGGCGATCCTCACACCATGCCACGCGCTCGCGCAGGGCCGCGAGTTGTTCGTGTGCGGCGCGCAGCAAACGCCGCGCGCTGTCATCCAGCGTGCGCCGCCAGGCGTCGCTGTCGGGCGTGACCAGTTCCGCCGCGCCGGTGGGCGTGGGCGCGCGCAGATCGGCGACAAAATCCGCGGTGGTGAAATCAATCTCGTGGCCCACGCCGCTCACCAGCGGGATTGTGCAAGCGTAAATGGCTCGCGCCACGATTTCCTCGTTGAATGCCCACAGGTCTTCGAGTGAACCGCCGCCGCGCGCGAGGATCAGCACGTCACACTCGGCACGCGCGGACGCGGTGCGGATCATGTTGGCGATTTTCTGGCCCGCACCTTCGCCTTGCACGGGCACCGGATAAACGATCACGCGCGCCAGCGCATAGCGGCGGCGGATCACGCTCAGCACGTCGCGAACGGCCGCTCCCGCGGGCGAGGTGATGACCCCGATGACGCGCGGTACCGCCGGCAACGGCAGTTTGTGCGCGGCGTCGAACAGGCCTTCTTTGGCGAGCTTTTGCTTGAGTTCCTCGAAGGCGCGCTGCAGTGCCCCGTGGCCGGCCTCTTCCATATGCTCGACAATCAACTGGAAATCGCCGCGTGCCTCGTAGAGGCTCACGCGCGCACGCACCAGCACCTGCAGGCCGTCGCTGACCTGAAAGCGCAGTAAGCCGGCGCGCGCGCGGAACATGGCGCAGCGCACTTGGGCGGCGGAGTCCTTGAGGGAGAAGTACACGTGGCCGGAGGGCGGGCGTGAGAGGTTGGATATCTCACCTTCCACCCAGATGAGCGGCAAGCCGCCTTCGATCAGCAGCCGGGCTTCACGGTTGAGTTGCGAGACCGTGAGTATCCGGCGCTGCGGAGCATGCAGCTCCAGGCTGCCCTGTGTCGTGACCATGCGGCATGATAGCCGTGGCGTCGGCGGCGTGAAAGCGGCCAGCGCTTGTCTCGGTTTACCCGCGCGGCCACAAACGACTATAATCGCGCGCTTCCTACCGGCCGGGAACCGCCATGCGCATCCTCCAGGAAGCCCTCACCTTCGACGACGTATTGCTGGTGCCCGCGTATTCGGAAATCCTCCCGCGCGACGTCGAACTCAAGACCCGCCTCACCCGTCACATCACGCTCAATATTCCGCTGGTTTCCGCGGCCATGGACTCGGTCACCGAGGCGCGGCTGGCCATCGCCATGGCTCAGGAAGGCGGCATCGGCATCATCCACAAGAACATGACGCCCGAGGAACAGGCGCGCCAGGTGCGCGCGGTGAAGAAGTTCGAGAGCGGCGTGATCAAGGACCCGATCACGGTCACGCCCGATATGACCGTGGGCGAGGTGCTGAAGCTCACCCACGCGCACAACATCTCCGGAGTGCCGGTGGTCGAGGGCGAACGCCTGGTCGGCATAGTCACCAGCCGCGACCTGCGTTTCGAGACACGTTACAACGAAATCATCGGCAGGATCATGACCGGCAAGGAGCGCCTGGTGACCGTCAAAGAAGGCGCGGACAAGGAGGAGATTCTGGAAAAACTGCACAAGCACCGCATCGAGAAAGTGCTGGTCGTGAACGACAAGTACCAGTTGCGCGGCATGATCACCGTCAAGGACATCCAGAAGGCCCGGGATTATCCCAGCGCCTGCAAGGATGAGCATGGCCGGTTGCGCGTGGGCGCGGCGGTCGGCACCGGCGGCGACACCGACGCGCGCGTCGCGGCCCTGGTGGAAGCCGGCGTGGACGTGGTGGTGGTGGACACCTCGCACGGCCACAGCGTGGGCGTGCTCAAGCGCGTGCGCGACATCAAGAAGCGCCACAAGGATGTGCCGGTGATCGGCGGAAACATCGTCACCGCCGCGGCGGCCAAAGCGCTGGTGGATGCAGGGGCGGACGGCGTGAAGGTCGGCATAGGACCGGGCTCGATTTGCACCACGCGCATCGTCGCGGGCGTGGGAGTACCGCAGATCAGTGCGGTCGCCAACGTAGCCAAGGCGCTGGCGAAATCCGGCGTGCCGCTGATTGCCGACGGTGGCATCCGTTATTCGGGCGATGTTGCCAAGGCGCTCGTGGCCGGCGCCTATGCGGTGATGATCGGCGGGCTGTTCGCCGGTACCGAGGAGGCGCCCGGCGAAGTCGAGTTGTACCAGGGCCGATCCTACAAGTCGTATCGTGGCATGGGTTCGCTCGGCGCCATGGCGCAGAAGCAGGGCTCCGCCGACCGCTATTTCCAGGATCCCACCGAGGAAATCGAAAAGCTGGTGCCCGAGGGCATCGAGGGTCGAGTGCCGTACAAGGGGCCGGTGACGGCCATCATTCACCAGTTGGTGGGCGGGCTGCGCTCGAGCATGGGCTACACGGGATGCCGCAACATTGACGAGATGCGCACCGAGCCGGAGTTTGTACGCATTACCGGCGCCGGCATGCGTGAGAGTCACGTGCATGACGTGACCATAACGAAGGAAGCGCCCAATTACCGTTCCGACTGAACACCCGGGAAGGCCGCCCAGCGGCCTTCAAGCTATGTCGCATTGAGAAGGCCGTGAGTCAAGCCAGTATCCACGCACAGCGCATCCTGATTCTGGATTTTGGCTCGCAGTGGACGCAGTTGATTGCCCGCCGGGTGCGCGAGATTGGCGTGTATTGCGAAATCCGCGCGCCGGATCTGAGCGCGCAAGCGCTGCTGGAATTTGCGCCGCGCGGCGTGATCCTGTCCGGCGGGCCGGAATCGGTGGTGGGCGAGGCGACTCCGAAAACGCCGCGGGCGGTATTCGAGCTGGGAGTACCGGTGCTCGGCATCTGCTACGGCATGCAGGACATGGCCGCCCAGCTGGGTGGCAAAGTGCAGTCCGAAGCCCACCGCGAGTTCGGCGTGGAACTCATGACCGTCACCGTACCCTCGCGCCTGCTGGACGGCCTTGAAGACGCGCGTGATGCACAGGGGCACGCACGCCTGGAAGTGATGATGAATCACGGCGATTCCGTGACCGCACTGCCAAAGGGATTTGTGTGCACCGGCCTGTCGCAGGACCAGGCCTGTGCCGCCATGGCCGACGATGCGCGCCATTTCTACGGCGTGCAGTTCCACCCGGAAGTGACCCAGACGCGCCAGGGCTTGGCGATCCTGAAACGCTTCGTGCTGGAGCTGTGCGGCTGCCAGCCGCTGTGGAATCCCGCGCGCATCATCGAGGACAGTATCCGTACGGTGCGCGAGAAAATCGGTCCGGCCAAAGTGCTGCTGGCCCTGTCCGGCGGCGTGGACTCTGCGGTGGCGGCGGCGCTGCTGCACAAGGCCATCGGCGGGCAGTTGACCTGCGTGTTCGTGGATACCGGCCTGTTGCGTGCCCGCGAGGGTGACCAGGTGATGGACACGTTCGCGCGCCACATGGGTGTGCACGTGGTGCGCGTGGAAGCGGAGTCGCGCTTTCTCGGGGCCTTGGCGGGCGTTACCGATCCGGAACAGAAACGCAAAATCATCGGCAGGCTGTTCATCGAGGTGTTCGAGGAGCAGGCGGCCAATCTCAAGGGCGTACGCTGGCTGGCTCAGGGCACCATTTATCCGGATGTCATCGAATCGGCCGCCGCGAGCGGCAAGGCGCATGTCATCAAGTCCCACCACAATGTCGGCGGCCTGCCGGAGCGCATGCATCTCCAGCTGATCGAACCGCTGCGCGAACTTTTCAAGGACGAGGTGCGCAAGATCGGCCTGCAATTGGGGCTGCCGCGCGAGATTGTGCATCGCCATCCGTTCCCCGGTCCGGGCCTCGGCGTACGCATTCTGGGCGAAGTCAAAAAGGAGTATGCCGAACTCTTGCGGCGCGCGGATGCCATATATATGGAAGAGCTGCGCACGGCCGGACTGTACGACTCCGTGAGCCAGGCGTTCGCGGTGTTCCTGCCGGTGCGCTCGGTGGGCGTCATGGGCGACGGCCGGCGCTACGATTACGTGGTGGCGCTGCGTGCAGTGGAAACCGTGGATTTCATGTCGGCGCGCTGGGCGCGATTGCCCTACGATTTCCTGGAGCGCGTGTCGCGGCGCATCATCAACGAAACGCCCGGCATATCACGCGTGGTATATGATATTTCCGGTAAACCACCGGCCACGATTGAGTGGGAATAACATTAATGCTGCTGGAGAGGAGGTATCTATGCGCTTCGAATACAAGGTAATGCGTTTTGCGGGAAGAACTGCCAACAGACAGCTGGATACCGACAGCCTGGAAAAGGATCTTAACAAGCTGGGTAATGAGGGCTGGGACCTCGTGAATGTGAGCATAATCGGAGCCGATACCCCAATCGCAGTTTACGCGGTACTCAAAAGGTCCGAAAGCTGATGCCCGAAGCCGGCGACGCCGATTCCGCATGGATGCGGGCGGCGTTGAAACTTGCGCTCAAGGCCAAACAGGCCGGTGAAGTACCGGTCGGTGCAGTGGTGGTCAAGGACGATACCGTCATCGGCCACGGCTGGAACCACCCCATCTCCGCCCATGATCCGACTGCGCATGCAGAAATAATCGCCATGCGCGCAGCGGCGCAGGCACTCGGCAATTACCGTCTGTTGGACACCACGTTGTATGTGACGCTGGAGCCTTGCGCCATGTGCGCTGGGGCCATGGTGCATGCGCGCGTCAAACGTTTGGTGTTCGGTGCCGCCGACCCGCGCGCGGGCGCCGCCGGCAGCATGTTCGACATCGTGCGCGCGCCGGCACTCAATCATCAGCTGCAGATCACCGGCGGCGTATTGGCCGAGGAGTGCGGCGCACTGTTGAAACAATTTTTCGCCGGCAGGCGATGACCAAATTTCTGGGGTGCGGAGATTTCCCGTGGGAGCGGCGATACACGTCGCGATCACGAAGCGGGAATCATGGCGGGGACCGTCGCCCTCGCCACGGAATTAAACTGGCGAAGGGGCTGGGATTGCTCGCCCCATCCCTGGCGCTCGCCCTTCGGGCCCCGCTACGCGGGTCCAACTGTTCCATACAAATTTGTCGAACCCGGAAATTTGATTTCACGTGGGCTCGAATCCCGCGGCTTTCCAATGTAGGCGCTTGAATAAAAAAGTTACTGCATCTCGCGAATGTATGGCGGAGGGGGTGGGATTCGAACCCACGTGGGGCGTTTAGCCCCCAACCGATTTCGAGTCGGTGCCGTTGTGACCGCTTCGGTACCCCTCCAATAAGCTGTTTCTCGCTCCTCGAACCCCGGTGCGTTGTCCAGCCTCGCCATCCATGGCGAGGCGTTCAGCCGGATCGAATTGCCGCCGGCATTTCAGTGAGAGGCAGCGGCGTCACCCGCTTCGCTACCCCTCCGCAGGGGCGCGCATTTTACCGCAGAAGTGACGTATTTATCCCGAATGGCGACATACCTGACGGTCCGGTAGAATCGATTCACAGCATCCGTCTTGGTCAGGTCAGCATGTCCTCTGTACGTCACATCTATAAAGTGATCTTCATGAATCAGGGCAAGATCTACGAGGTCTATGCCCGCAAGGTCGGCCAGGATGGCTTTTGGGGATTCATCGAGATCGAGCAGCTGGTGTTCGGCGAGCGCGGCGGGGTGGTGCTGGACCCGAGCGAGGAAAAACTCAAGGACGAGTTTGCCGGCGTGAAACGCAGTTACATTCCCATGCACGCGGTGGTACGCATTGACGAGGTGGCGCGCGAGGGTACCGCCAAGATCATTGCCATCGAAGGCGGCTCCAACGTGACGCCCTTTCCGATGCCGGTGTACACGCCCGGCAGCACCCACAAAAAATGAACCGCAAGCGTTGTTCCGGCCGGCTGAGGTTTCATTAAGGTGCGCTTCGCGCTGCTCGGCAGCGGCAGCCGCGGCAACGCCTCGCTGGTCGAGGCCGGCGATGCCGTCATCATGGTGGATTGTGGATTCGCCCTCGGGGAAACCGAGGCGCGTCTGACACGCCTGGGCGTCGCACCGCAGCGCATCACGGCATTGTTGATTACCCACGAACACGGCGATCATGCCAGCGGCGTGGCCCTGTTCGCGGCGCGCTATCAGGTTCCGGTCTGGTGCACGGCAGGCACACGTGCGGCCTGCGGCAAATTCGGTTTGCACCGCGCCGAGCTGTTCAGCCCGCAAACGCCATTTGCGCTCGCGGCACTGGAAGTGACTCCGATTACCGTGCCGCACGACGCCTGCGAACCCACGCAGTTCGTGTTCAGCGACGGCCGCCATCGCCTGGGGCTGCTGACCGACACCGGCAGCATCACGCCACACATCCGCGAGCGGCTCGCGGATTGCGACGCGCTGATTCTGGAGTGCAACCATGACCGCAACCTGCTGGAGCAGGGTCCGTATCCGGCCAAGCTGAAGAAGCGCGTCGGCGGACGCTTTGGTCATCTGAGCAATGCGCAGGCCGCGGAGCTGCTGGCGGAACTGGACTGCGGAAAACTGCAGCATCTGGTGGCCGCGCATCTGAGCGAGAAGAACAACACGCCGCAACTGGCGCGCGCGGCGGTCGCGCAGGTCCTCGACTGCGAGGCCGATTGGGTACAGGTGGCGACCCAGGACGGCGGGCTCGATTGGCGTGAGTTGCACTGAACTGGAGCACCCTATGGTCTTCCGGTAAAATACGCATCCGTACCCGTCCCAGGACCGATCATGCTGCAGTTCCGTGGTGGCCCGGCGCTTTCCGAGTTCCGCCTCCAGAAACTGCTTGTCAATCTGCGCACGTACCTGCCGGCGCTGTCCGCGCTGACCGCCGAGTTCCACTACTTCATAGATGTCAGCCGCGCGCTCGACGCCAAGGACGAGCGTTTGCTGCACGCGCTGCTTGCCGAAGGTTTGGCGCGTACGGCCGAGATTCCGCCGGGCTCGCCACTGGTCTGCGTGCCGCGCTTCGGCACGGTCTCGCCCTGGTCCAGCAAGGCCACGGATATCGCGCACAACTGCGGGCTCAACCAGGTACGGCGCATCGAACGCGGCATGGCGTTCTATCTTCAGCACACCGGTGCCGTCTTGCCGCCCAGGGAACTTGAGCAGGCGGCACATCTGTTGCATGACCGCATGACGCAAACGCTGGTCATGCGCCTGGACGAGGCCGAGGGCTTGTTTCATGCGGCGGCACCGGCTGGACTCAAAAGCGTGGACATTCTCACGGGCGGTCGCCGGGCCCTGGAAAAGGCCAACAAAGAATCCGGCTTCGCGCTTTCGGACGACGAGCTGGATTATCTCGTCGAGAATTTCCGCAAGCTCAAGCGCAATCCCACCGATGCGGAACTTATGATGTTCGCGCAGGTGAATTCCGAACATTGCCGGCACAAGATTTTCCGCGGTGAGTGGATCATTGACGGTCAGCTCCAGCCGCACTCGCTCTTCGACCTGATCCGCGCCACACACGCACACAACCCGGCGGGGGTGCTCTCCGCCTACCGCGACAATGCCGCGGTCATCGCAGGCAGTCCGGGCGCACGCTGGTTCCCGCGCCCGGCGGACAAGGTGTATGCGCGCCATGAGGAACCCGTGCACATCCTCATGAAAGTCGAGACCCACAATCATCCCACCGCGATCTCGCCGTTTCCGGGTGCGGCTACTGGCGCCGGCGGTGAAATCCGCGACGAGGGTGCCACCGGCCGCGGCGCCAAACCCAAGGCCGGGCTCACCGGTTTCTCGGTATCCAACCTGCGCATTCCCGGCTTCTTGCAGCCGTGGGAGCAGGACCACGGCAAACCGGCGCACATGGCCTCGGCGCTCGACATCATGCTCGACGGGCCGATCGGCGCGGCCTCGTTCAACAATGAATTCGGCCGGCCGGCCCTGCTCGGATACTTCCGCACCTATGAGCAGAAGATACGCGGGCAACTGCGCGGCTATCACAAGCCCATCATGATCGCGGGCGGCGTGGGCAACGTCCGCGCTCTGCACGTGGACAAGGCCGAACTGCCGGCGGGCGCCAAGATCATCGTGCTCGGCGGTCCGGCCATGAAGATCGGCCTGGGCGGAGGCGCGGCGTCGAGTCTCGCCGGCGGCGCCGGTCTCGAGGAGCTGGATTTTGCCTCGGTGCAGCGCGGCAATCCCGAAATCCAGCGGCGCGCACAGGAAGTGATTGACGCCTGCTGGGCGCTCGGCGATGGCAACCCGGTGCTCTCCATCCACGACGTCGGGGCCGGCGGCCTGTCGAATGCGGTGCCGGAAGTGCTGGATGCCAGCGGTCGCGGCGGTGCCCTGGAATTGCGCCAGGTGCCGAACGCCGATCCAGGCATGTCGCCCATGGAGGTCTGGTGCAACGAGGCGCAGGAGCGCTATGTGCTGGCGGTGAAGCCGGAGCGCCTCGCGGAATTAATCGCGATCTGCCAGCGCGAACGCTGTCCGTTTGCGGTGATTGGCACAGCCACCGGCGACGCGCAGCTGCGGGTGACGGACGGGCATTTCCACAACCATCCGGTGGACATGCCCATGGAGGTGCTGCTCGGCAAGCCTCCGAGAATGCGGCGCGACGTTAAACGCATTGCGCGCGTCGCAGACGAATTCAATACATCGGAAATTGACTTGCGCGACGCGGCCTTGCGCGTATTGCGTCTGCCCGCGGTGGCCGACAAGGGATTCCTCGTGACCATCGGCGACCGCAGCGTGGGCGGCCTGGTGTGCCGCGACCAGATGGTGGGACCGTGGCAGGTACCGGTGAGCGATGTCGCAGTGACCGCCGCGGGTTACGACGGCTATCGCGGCGAAGCCATGGCCATGGGCGAGCGCACGCCGGCCGCGGTGCTGGATGCGCCGGCCTCGGGACGCATGGCCATTGCCGAAGCGCTCACCAACATCGCGGCCGCGGATGTCGGCGCATTGCGGCAGGTGCGCCTGTCCGCGAACTGGATGGCCGCCTGCGGACAACCGGGAGAGGACGCCGCGCTCTACGACACCGTCAAGGCGGTCAGTGAATTGTGCGTGGCGCTCGATGTCGCCATTCCCGTGGGCAAGGATTCACTCTCCATGCAGGTGCAATGGAAGCAGGACGGGGAGCGCCGCACGGTGATCTCGCCGGTATCGCTGATCGTGTCCGCGTTTGCGCCGGTCACCGACGTGCGCCGCACCCTCACGCCGCAGCTCCGCCTGGACGTTGGCGACACGCGCCTGTTGCTGGTGGATTTGCGCAGCGGCCGTTATCGCCTCGGCGGTTCCTGTCTGGCGCAGGTTTACGGGAACACGGGCGGGGCGGCGCCGGATCTGGAAAGTGCGGCCGTTTTGCAGGGGTTCTTCTCCGCCATCCAGGAACTGAACGCAGCGGAACGGTTATTGGCGTATCACGACCGTTCCGATGGCGGCCTGTTCGTGACGCTCTGTGAAATGGCCTTTGCGGCGCATTGCGGATTCGAAGTGGAAATTCCCGCAGGCGACAACCCCGCGCTGGAATTCTTGTTTGGCGAGGAAGCCGGTGCAGTCGTGCAGATCCGCGCGGAGGATGTGGCGCGGGTGCAGCGTACCCTGGCCGCGTATGGCGTCGTCAACACGCGGGTGCTCGGCGCACCGCGCTCCGGGATCCGCCTGCGGTTCAAATGCAACGACAAGGTGTTGCTGGAAGGCGAGCGCGGGGAATTCCAGCGCGCTTGGAGTGAAACCAGTTTCCACATGCAGCAGCTGCGCGACAATCCGCTGGGCGCGCAGCAGGAATTCGCTTCCAAGCTGGCGGAGGATCCAGGCTTGCACGCGCGCGTGAAATTCGATGCCGACGAGGACGTGGCCGCGCCCTTCGTTGCCATGGGGCTACAGCCGCGAGTGGCCGTGCTGCGCGAGCAGGGCGTCAACGGCCAGGCGGAAATGGCCGCGGCCTTCGACCGCGCTGGATTTGCCGCGGTGGACGTGCACATGACCGACATCATTGCCGGGCGCGTGCGCCTCAGGGACTTCGCCGGCATCGTGGCCTGCGGCGGCTTTTCCTATGGCGATGTACTGGGTGCCGGCCAGGGCTGGGCCAAGACCATATTGTTCAATCCGCGTGCGCGCGAGGAATTCGGCGAGTTTTTCGCGCGCAGCGACAGTTTCGGCCTGGGCGTGTGTAACGGCTGCCAGATGATGGCCGCGCTCGGCGACCTGATTCCCGGCACCGCGGGCTGGCCGCGCTTCGTGCGCAACGCCTCGGAGCAGTTCGAGGGACGCCTGAGCCTCGTGGAAATTCCGCCGTCCGCTTCGCTGTTTTTCCGGGGCATGCAGGGCTCGGTGCTGCCCATCGTGGTGGCGCACGGCGAAGGCCGCGCCGAATTCACCCGGCCCGAGGGCGCACAGCAGTTGCTCGCCAGCGGCCGTGTGGCGCTGCGCTTCGTGGACAACCACGAGCAGGTCACGGAGAACTATCCCGCCAATCCCAGCGGCACGCCGCTCGGCATCGCGGGCATCATCAACACCGACGGGCGTGTCACCCTGCTGATGCCGCATCCAGAGCGGGTGGTGCGCAGCGTGCAGCTTTCCTGGCATCCGCAAACGTGGGCCGAGCACTCGCCGTGGCTGCGCATGTTCCGCAATGCGCGTGCCTGGGTAGGCTAGGTCAGAACGAACCGCCCGCCGGGATGAATCCCCGCGAGAGCATGCGGAACTGTTCGCGGATGCGCTGCTCGTGTTCCCGTCCGGGTTGGCTCGCGCCGAAGAAGCAGCTCTCCTGCGGGCGGCAGACTGCGCCCTGCGTGGGGTCCACCACCGCCAGTTCTACCGGCCTGATTTGCATGGCTGAGACGCCGGCGGCGACGGATTCCACGGGCGCGATATTCTGCAGGCTGATCCGGTACCCGTGACAGACATGGCTGCCGGTCACCAGGATGCAGCCGCCAGCCGGTTTTGTGTCGGGGTCGGCGTTGAACACGAATTCCAGATTGAGGCGCGGCGTGAAAGTCTTGCCGTCTACCCGCAGCGGATTGAATTGCCAGTTCTCCAGGGCGGCGCGCGCGGCGGAGGCCAGTATCGCCGGGCCGGAAATCATCATGGTGCGGATGTCGGTGACCCGGCCGCTGGCGCCGACACGGAACGAAACCTGTACCGTACCGCCGAGACCATCGCGCAGCGCCGCGTACGGATACTCCGGTTGCGGCAGCGGATGCGGTGCGACCACGAGTATGGCGGGAGCAGCCGGTGCGGAAACCACAACGAGTTGCGTTGGCAGTACAGCGAAGAGCGGCGCGATTGTCCGCGGCGGCAGCGATATCGCTGGCGGAATTGCAAGCTGAACGACTGACGCAGACGGTGTGATCCGGGTGGGAGCAAGTACCGCGCGCAGTGCTGACACCTTGAGCGCTGGGACTGGCACGTTCAGGACAGCAGCCATGGAATGCGGCACAACGGACGTCTGCATGGCCGTGTCTGCCGGTGCACGCTGTGGATGTATCAGTAACACGGTAGCCAATAATGCGGCGAGTATTGCCAGCAGGGCCGACCATACGGGCAACCGGCCGATGGGTTCGATGCGGTAGGCGAGCCGGTACACGCGGTTCCATAGCGCACCGCCGCTGGCAGCCAGCGCGGCCGAGGCATGCAGGCGGTGCTGCTCAAGTTCCGCCAGGGCTTTGATGTAATTCAGGCGATCGCCGCAGGTCTGCATGGCTGCATCATCGCAGCAGAATTCCCGCTCGTTGCGTGCGTCCCGGGAAATCCAGTGCACTACGGGGTGATAGAACAGCAGGGCTTCAACCGTGATCTGCAGCAGATTGAAAAGATAATCGTGCCGGCGGATGTGAGCGAGCTCATGCGCGAGGATCATTTCCGCCTGCCGCCAGTCCAACCCGCATACGGCGCTGGGTGGAATCAGGATGACCGGCTTGAGCCAACCGATGACCAAGGGCGCCTGGATGCGCGCGGAAGCGAGCAATTGAACTGCCCGCCGCATCTGCATTTTCTGCTGCAATTCGCCGAGTAGCGCTTGCCAGGGGTGCGGCTGTGAAGTTGACTTGGGGCGCAGGTTTTCCGCCTGCGTCCAACCCCAGAACGCACGCGCGCCCATGCATGCCACGCCGGCGAGCCACAACCAGACCACCCAGGATAAATAAGGGAAAGCTTGCGCAGCCGGCGGTATCGTCAAGCCCGACGGCGCGTGGCTGGCGGATATCACGAACGCCTGGCTCGCCAGTACAGCGTCTGCATCGCCGCCGTTTGCTTGCCAGCCGCCGAGCCAGAAGAAGGTACATAGCGGCAAGAGCAGCAATACCAGCAGCGTGCCGAGCGCCAGCAGGTAACGTATCTGCGGCGTTGCATTCTGCAACGCGCGCCGCACACCCCAATACACCAGCCCGACGAGCGCGCCCTGCCACAAGAAGTGGATCAGGCTCCAGGCAACGTGTGTCAGCACTACGGATTCCAGCGGCCCGCCCATGGTCAAGGCTTCTCCAGCTCGTCAATCAGTTGGCGGATGCGCGCCAGCTCCGTGGGGCTCGCGTGCCTGCCCGAGCCCAGCGCCTGCAACACCAGATCTGCGACCGAGCCGCCGAAGGCGCGTTGTGTGAGCTTGCTCAGCAGTTGTCGCTGGGTGTGCTCGCGGCTGGCGGTGGGTTGGTACACATGCGCGCGCGCGGAGTCGTCGCGTTCCAGCAGACCCTTGGCGTGCATGATTTGCATGAGCTTAAGCACGGTGGTGTAACCCACATGGTTGTGCTCCAGAATTTTGGCGTGCACGTCGCCGACCGTGCTTGGGCCGCGTTTCCAGAGCACGTTGAGAATTTCAAGCTCGGCATCCGTCGGATGATTGGGCCGGGCACGGCGTGGGGACATTAATATCTCCTGTCCGCTGTGAATGGCCAAGGCTGATCACACCGCGGACTGAGTCCAAGTATAGTCTAAAATCCGATGCTCTTCGTAATTGGTGGCGCATAGTTGCAGGCCCGTCGCGGTGCGTGCGCCGTCACTCAGGGGCGTACGGGATTTTTCCGGCATCACCCTGCGTGTGCCCGGTCACTATCGGCGACTCCTCCGGTCAACGTCTGTGGATGCAGCGAATGACAGCTCTCAAGCTAGAAAATGGCAGGTGGTTTTACGCGGTGCAATACTGCCCACTCCGCATTTTCACAAATTGCTTCCTTCCCAAGTTCCAGCAGTACCTTTTGTATATACGGAAAAGTTGCCGGTGATTTAGATTTTCCGAAATTCACGATCAGCTCATGTGCGCGCGCAAACAGTGCCGCGTTGCGCGCATACTCCTTGACATGCTTTTCCCAACCCTGTTTTTCAGCGTAAGCGATCCACAATGCGGCAACGGCAGGTCCGGAGGCCATCAGCATAATCAGAATGTCGCGCAGGGGCGAAGGTTTCGTCACGACAACCCCATAGATGGCGACGACTACCGAAAACACCAGCGTAAGCCCGTATAGCGACCCGGCGAACCGCCGATATAGCATGACCCGCCTCCCTTGGCGGGTGGACTGGCGCTCGTAATAGGCAAGCTGGCGGTCCACCCAGAACTTGTCGGCTATACGAAGTCCATCCCGTTGCGCGTACTCAATGTCCGGCGGTGGCAACGTCAGCAAACCCAATATCGAATTCGGCAACCAGCCAATGGCAGCGATATGGCGGCCAAGATATTGATCAATGATGCTCTCCCGGATCCCCGCCAAGCGCCAGTAAATCACCACCCTCAGTGCCTCGGCGAGAACTCGCGCATCGATAAATCGATCATCCAACCGACGCCTGCTTAAAACCGAATAGGCGATCGTCATGGCGATAAATGCCATCGGGTAAACCAGCAACAGCGGACCATGTGGCCAAAGGTGCGTGTAGCTTTCAAAGCTCAGTATCATCGTGCCGGCCATTACGAAAATCCATTTCCATAATTTGTATGTCGTCTTTTGATATTTCTGCGAAATCAGATCCGCAGCCAAAAATGTGCGAATGATGCGGTCCGACGGGTCAATGCTTTTGCTATTTATGCCGGCTGGCAGCAGGCTCTCTAGACTTTTCCCAATGTGGCCTGGCGACAGCGAACCCGCATCCTTGTTAAAGACCTCTATCGAATGCAGCCAACCAAACAGGAATTTAGGCCTGCCCCTGTCGGCCGCAGTAAACGGTACATCATGATTACGTTCGTCACCGAAGCGCCACACGGCCGTGTAGTATGGTGGGATTATTCCAACGTCTTGGCCTGAATGGCTGTTTAATCGCGGTACTCGCAGGTGCCATACCGTCTTGCAGGTTGTAAAATCCTGCGAGAAGCGCAACGATGATGCTCTGTCCCAAGATCCGGACAGCGCATATTCCACAATGTGGGCAGTGCCACCTCTGTCTGCGGCCGGTGTCCCATCCCAGAGCGCCACAATCAATTGCGAGTGCTTGACGATGTGCAAGCCGACGCTCTCGTAACACGCGTCACGGCAGGAGCCTGAGAGGTCGGCAGCTTCGTTGGGTGCTTCGACAGGCGGTGGCAACGTATAAACAATGGTTGCCCGAGCTTTCAAAGCATCAAATTCAGACAGAGTATCCGGAAAATCCTTGCGATATTCCGCCTCGCGCATGGGCAATGGCACAACAAGTTCTGCGCCATGTTCCAAGGCAACTTTTGCAACCAATCGGTCTGCACCTTCGGCCAACGGTGAAAGCAACCGCAGCGGTGTATGTGGGTACTGTTTGCGCAAACAGGCAAACAATGCCGCCAGTGATTCCCGGATACGCGGAATATCGTCCGGCGCCAGATCGCGATGTCCGGTCACCCCGATGACGAGCGGCAGAGGGCCGGTGTCGTTTCTTTCAAGCCCCGGTATTTGAACCACACCTGTCTCCCGGCGCCACGAATGTGCCGCATTTGAATCTTGTCTTCAGCCTGCGGATCAAATCGAAGGTCAGGCCTTTTTTGTCGCTGGTGTTGCAGAGGTCTTTGCCGCCGCGAGGCGCGCTTCGGCCGCGGCAACCATTGCCTGGTAGCGCGGGTCGTCACGGAGGAACTCGAAATCCGGGTCTGCCTTGGCGTAGGGCAGAAAAGCTTCCGTGATCCTTTCGAACACTTCGCCCAACATCTCGAGTGCTGCATCCTTGTCTCTTAGTTTTACACTCAAGGCGCATGCGAAGTTGTAACGCATGTTGAAATTGCCCGGATCGATCAGCCTTGCGCGGCTCATGCGTGCCTTGGCCCGCTCGCCCTCACCAAGCGTCGCGAGTGCATAGGCACTGTAGGTAATAATCCCTGCATTATTTGCGTCGCGCGCCAAGATAGTCTCAGTACGTTTAAGCGTCCGTTGCGCAGCATCGATTGCTTCC
>JAGXAZ010000118.1 GCA_018971365.1 Gammaproteobacteria bacterium
GTTATCACGTCTCAACACGTGGCAAGTCTGGCAGGTAGTTGAAAAACGCCATCCATGGCCTTTTTCAACTCGCTCCGCCGCGGTACACGCCCGCGGCTCGCTCCGAAAATCAAAAAGCACTTATGCGAATGATTTTCGCTGCGGCACATCCCTGTGGCGCCCAGCAGGCTGTTTTTCAACAGCCTGCTGGATGAGTTGCCGGCCGCCGTCATGGCAGCACTAGGTTGGCTTGCATCGCAGCCGTCTGTCCGTTGAGATCCACGGTGCTGAACGCTACCGCATGCTGCGCTAAATCGAACGTGATCGTCGTCTCGCGCTGGCTGAGTGTGTCGCGCAGCAGGATTTCGCCGTTCGCCGCGCTGACCGCGACATGGTCGAGGACGGCGTCGAACCCGCTACCGTTGGCGACGAAGGGCGTCGCGATCAGATTGAAACTGGCGGGATCCAGGCCCTGGCTGCTGAGCGTACCGGCCAGCAAACCCACCATCGCTTGATTGAGCGCTGCCAACTGCGCCGCTTGCGGCACCGGATGGGCAGCCGGATTGGCAAACGCCGCCCCGGCGGTGGTGCCATGCGCCTGGTACCAGATACGTACCATGAGGTCGGTCAGCGGCGTGATGTTCATGTTGCCGGGGTTGGCGGCAAAGCTGAACAGCACGTGGCCCTGATTGTCCTCGCCCATGAGCAGGAAACCGGCACTCAGACCGCTGGTGGCAATCTGGAATCGCCCGTTGCCGTCGGTCATCGCGACCACCGGCTGGCCTTGGCTGTCTTTCAGGCTGACCACGGCGCCCGGTACGGCACGGCCGACCGCCATGGTGCCCACGGCCATGGCGGCGGCGCTCACCGTCAGAGTTGCGGCATTACTTGTAATGGTGGTGCCCATGCCGTATATGCCGCCGCTATAGGTAACCGAGGCGGTAATCATGGTAGTGCCGGCGGCTACGCCCGTAGCCAAGCCGTTGGCGTTGACGGTGGCGACGGCCGGACTAGACGAAGCCCAGGTATAGGTCACACCGCTCACGGTGTTGCCGCTGGAATCTTTGGCGACGGCGGTGTACTGCTGGGTGCCGTTCACGGTGATGGTGGCGGTGGCCGGTGCGATGGTGATGGTGGCGACCTGACCGCTGCCTGTGTAGCTGCCGCCCCCGTAACCGCCACATGCAGCGAGGCTGAACAATATAGCTGTCAACAGCGTCGCACCGCTGATGCGCAATGTTCGACTGTACATGACAAATTCCTCCGGCTGGAAATGACTGGGTGCCGCGATTACAGCACCGCGCACGGCGCGGCAGTGCACAATGCGATGGATACGCCGTGCGATGCGGTGAATACTCTTGGCGAGCAGACCAACGTGCGCGGGCTCGGTAATATTTCGTAGAAAGGGCGGACGGCGAGTCGCCGCCTCAGTGGTCGCGGCGCAGTCTGGCGATCAGGTTTCGGACGGTTTCGCGGTAGGTGGTGCCGGAAGCGAATTGCTGGCCGCTTTTGAGCGTGAATTCGTAATCGCCGCGCTGCCGTGGTTTCATCTCCTTCACGTGATTGAGGTTGAGCATCACCGAGCGGCTGATGCGCACGAAGGTGCCGCCTGCCAGGCGCCGTTCGATTTCCTGCATGCGCTCGCGAATCATGGAGCGCTCGCCGTTCGCGGTGTGCACGTGCAAATAGTCGCCGTCGGCCTGCACGTGGGTGATCTCGCCGAGTTCCAGAAACTTGAAGCGCGTGCCGTCCTTGATCGCGAGCCGGTCGGCGCCGCCACCAGCCAGTCCCGCGGTGAGCACGCTCAGCTGTCCGAGGAGCGCATCCAGGCCGGTATCACGTTCGATGGGCCGGGGGTTGCGCAGGCGCTCACGGACCTTGGCCAGCGCCTGGGCGAAGCGCTCGCGGCCGAAAGGTTTCAGCAGGTAATCCACTGCGTCCACCGCAAAGGCGTCCACGGCGTACTGCGTATAGGCGGTGGTGAAGATGATGTATGGCGGCTTGTCGCGGTGCAGCGTGCGACCCAGTTCCAGGCCCGATATGCCCGGCATCTTGATGTCGAGAAACACGAGTTCCGGACCGAGCGCCTCGATCTTGGCGCGCGCGTCCACGCCGTCGCCGCTTTCGCCTACCAGCGTGAGATCCCCTTCACGTGCGATCAGGCTGGTGAGCCGTTTCCTGGCGAGCGGCTCGTCATCCACAACCAGGACTTTTATCACCCGCGAACCTCGCTCAGAACCGCGCGCGGCGCAGCTGCATGTGCATTCAGCATGACGCTTCCTGCATGTTTGTGCAATCCGCATTTGCGGCGCAGTCCGACGCGCACCGCGGTATTTTCACCGCGCTGGCAGTCGGATTCATTGGCAATACTTCGGTATTCAGCTCCTTTGGATCGGGCGCAGCAGTGTGTGTGGGTAATATCCAAGTATTGCATTCCCGGTCATCAGTCTTCCTGTGCCACCAGATGGAAGCGCACTTGCACGGTGTCGGCGACCTGCAGGCCGCCGCCCAGGATGCTGAACGGGCGGATGCCGAAGGCGCTTTGCCGGATTTCAAACGCACCGCTGGCAATCAGACGCTGGCCACAGTGTTCGAGAGCGATGGGCACTGTCAGGTCGCGTGCTACGCCATGCAGCTCGATGCGCACCGTGGTGTCCGGTCCCCACTCGGGTCCGGTGAAGCCGACCGAGCGGATGCGGATGTCGGGATACGCCGCGGCGTCGAGTTCGCCGACGCCGAGCATATTGGTGTAAGTTCCCTGAACCGCCTGCGCCGAGGGCTGTTTGGCGAAATCCGGTCCTTCGACCGCGCGTGCCTGCGGCGCGTCCACCTCGAAGTCCTTGACCGGCAGGGCGAGCGTGAAGCCGGAATGTTGCAGATCGGCGCCAAGATAGATGTCGCCCCGGATGTGTGTAGCCTGGATCACGTGGTTGTGGCCGAAACCCGCAAGCGGGCCGGCACGGTATACGAGGAAACGCACGTCGGAGAGTGTCGGCTCGATGGAGTAATGCGTGGTGTTCTGGGTGATGAGCGGCGGCAGCGGCGCCAGGACCGGCGGCGGCTGCAACACGGACGCGGTCTGACAGGCGGCCAGCAGCACCACACCCGCAAACAGCAGGCCGCGTGCCTGGACGCGACCGATTTGAACACAGGCTACGGACAGGGAATGCAAACGCATCAGATGTTCTCCCGAACAGCACGCAACATGAGCTTTGACCGATTGGATGAGTAATGCAAGTGCATAATTCAGGTGTCTATGGACCATACCGCAATCACATTGGTTCCGCTGCGCAACACCCGCGAGCGCTACGGCCTGATCGCACAAGCGTTTCACTGGGTGATCGTGGTGCTGGTGGTCGCGCAATTCGTGCTGGGCTTCATGGCGCACGGCCTGCCCATCAGCCTGGAACGGCTGGTGCTGCTCGCACGCCACAAGTCCATTGGTATCACGATTTTCGTGCTGGTGGTATTACGGCTCGTGTGGCGGCTTTATTCCAGACCGCCGCCGCTGCCGCCGTCTCCGCATCCGCTGTTCGACACTGCGGCGCGCGTGTCGCACGGCTTGTTGTACGCTCTGCTGCTCGCCATGCCGCCGGTCGGCTGGCTGTATTCATCGGCTTCGCACCTCACGGTCGCGTGGTTCGGACTGTTTTCCCTGCCGAATCTGGTCGGGCCGGACAAACGACTTGCACAGGCGCTGCTCCTGACGCACGAAAGCATGGCCTGGCTGCTGCTCGCAACGGTCACGCTGCACGTACTGGCGGCGCTGTGGCACCATTTTCTCCTGAAAGACTCGGTACTGCTGCGCATGCTGCCGTTCACCCGGATCCACGAGCGCAAACGGGAATCGGTGTGAAACCTGCGGCTGTCGGCCTGATGCTGGCTGGTGCGCTCGCCGGCGCTCCGTCACTGGCCGCCGCGGCCTGCTGGGTACCGGTACCGGCCGCGAACAGCATCGTGTTCAACACCACCCAGGCGGGCGCGCCGTTTCAGGGCCAATTCACCCAGTTCAGCGGGCGGGTGTGTCTCAGTACGAACGCCGCAGAGCCTGGACTCATTCGCGTCCAGGTCCAGGCCGCTTCGGTGGACACCGGACTGCCGGAACTGGACGACGCCCTGCGCGGACCGGATTTCTTCGACGTGGCGCGCTGGCCGCAAGCAAGTTTCGTGAGCGAGTCGGTCAAGGCCCTGGATACAGCCCGCTATCAGGCCACCGGCAAACTCACGCTGCGCGATGTCACGCGCACGATTACCGTGCCGTTCAGCTTTACGCCCACGGCAGGCGGCGGCGCGCGTCTGCAGGGCACGCTCGACTTCGAGCGCCTCGATTACCACATCGGTCTCGGCCAGTGGCAGGACACCCGCTGGGTGGGGAACGAAGTGGACGTGAAGTTTTCCGTCCTGCTCAAACCGGCCGGCAGCAACGCGCCGGCTGCACCGGCGGGTCGCCGGAATACCCGGTAGCGACGATCGTCGCGCGGCAGTGTGGAACGCTTATGCCCCGATCCGATTCGCAGAGCTGATTGAACATGAAACGTTTTGTGTTTTTTCTCGCAATTGTTCCAGGAGATTGTCATGAAACTGTTTACCCGCTGCTTGTCCATTCTGGCGCTGGGGTTTGCGAGCGCCTTGGCATTCGCCAAGCCGTCGCCCTCGACTTCCGTGGTTTACGCCATGCCGCATTGCGACTGCTGCGACGGATACGTCAAGTATCTGCAGCAGCACGGCGTCCACGTTTCCGAGGCCATCACGCCGCACCTGGTGGCCCTCGCCAAACAGGACGGCGTGCCGCTCAAGTATCGCGAGCAGCCCATGGGCATGACCACCGGCATCTGCCACATCACCAAAATCGGGCGGCTATACGGTGGTCGGCCATGTGCCCGCCAGCGTCATCCACCGCGTGCTCAGCGAGCGGCCGCATATCGTCGGGGTGATTCTCCCGGGCATGCCTGCCGGTGTGCCCGGAATGAATGGCACGCAGACCGGGTCGCTGGTCGTGTATGCGTTTGATGCGAGCGGCAAGATCTGGTTTTTGCAAAGGACTGAAATGTCCTTGCATGCGTACTGATGCCGGCGGCATAACCGGTACTTGGAGTGCACAAGAAAATGACCTGCCGAGGCAAATCCCCCGCGCGCCATGCCCCCCCCTTTGCAAAGGGGGGAGTGGGGGGATTTCAGGTGCTTCGGCCGGGCCCTTGCTGCACATTTTGTTAGACGTTCCTGATCGCCCCTGCATTACTGACCTTTCACAGAGGAGTCAAACCATGAAACGCTCGTTGTTTATTGCTGTCCTGATCGGCGCGGCCGCCGCCGCACCTGCTTTTGCCAGCCTGCCGGTGGGTTCGAAAGCGCCGCAGTTCACTGCCGAAGCCACGCTCGGTGGCAAGGTGTACAGCTTCTCGCTGGCGGATGCCCTGAAGAAAGGCCCGGTGGTGCTGTATTTCTATCCGGCGGCTTTCACCAAGGGCTGCACCATCGAGGCGCACGACTTCGCCGCGGCCATCGGCAAATACCAGGCGCTGGATGCGACCGTGATCGGCGTGTCGCACGACCAGGTGGCGGTGCTGCAGAAATTTTCGGTAAGCGAATGCCGCAGCAAGTTCCCGGTAGCGGCCGACACCGACCACAAAATCATGCGTGCCTACGACGCGGTGCTGCCGCAGAATTCCGAATACGCCAACCGCACTTCCTATGTGATCGTGCCCGACGGCACCATCATCTACACCTACACCAACCTCAACCCCGATCAACATGTCGCCAACACGCTCGCGGCACTGCGGAATTGGGAAGCCACGCATAAATAACGTTGCCGTCCCCGGTTCATGATAGCGTTGATCATGAACCGGGGACGGGGATTGCCGGCAATGCGGCCGGCCGGCTGCGGCTGGTACAATGCGCCTTTTCCAAGAACAACTCATGGCGCGGCGCGTACTCTACGGCGTTTATCATTGGGGACTCGGCCACGCGACGCGCAGCCTGGTGCTGATTCGCGCGCTCGTCGCGCGCGGCGATCGAGTCACCATTCTCATGCAGCCGGGCGCGGGCATGCAGCT
>JAGXAZ010000119.1 GCA_018971365.1 Gammaproteobacteria bacterium
GACCAAACGTTCGCACGCGGAACGTGTTGCTGCCGGCCTCGAAGGTGGTGACCGTACAATAGCACGGTGGACACGCTGCCGATTTATTCTCTGCTTCCCGAGATCCGCACGGTTCTCGCGGAACATGTTTCGCTGGTGATTGAGGCGCCGCCCGGCGCCGGCAAGACCACGCGCGTGCCGCCTGCGTTATTGAATGCCGACTGGCTGCAAGGCGGCAAGCTGGTGATGCTGCAGCCACGCCGGCTGGCGGCGCGCGCCGCTGCGCATTACATGGCGGCAGAACTCGGTGAGCGCGTCGGCGAAACCGTCGGTTACCGCGTGCGCATGGACACGCGCGTTGGGCGGCGCACCCGCATTGAGGTGGTCACGGAAGGGGTGCTCACACGTCTGCTGCAATCCGATCCGGCGCTCAGCGATTACGGGCTGGTGATCTTCGACGAGTTCCACGAGCGCAGCCTGCACGCGGATCTGGCGCTGGCGCTGATTCTGGAAGCCAGGCAGGCGCTGCGCCCGGAACTGCGGATTGTGGCGATGTCCGCGACCCTGGACGCGGCTCCGGTGGCCGGGCTGCTTGGCGGTGCGCCGCGGCTTATCTCGGAAGGTCGGAGTTACCCGGTGGACACGCACTATCGGCCAATGGCTGCGCGTGCGCGCATCGAGGCGCAAGTGGCCAATGCCGTGCGTCGCGTGCTGGTGGAAGAAACCGACAGCCTGCTGGTGTTCCTGCCGGGTGGCGGAGAAATCCGTCGCGTCGCCGCAATGCTGGAACAAGATCTGCCGCATGGCACCGACGTGGTGTCGCTGTACGGCGATCTGCCGCAGGAACAACAGGATGCCGCAATTCTTCCGGCTGCTCGCGGTCGCCGCAAAGTGGTGCTCGCGACTTCCATCGCCGAATCGAGCCTCACCATCGAGGGTGTGCGCGTGGTGGTGGACGCGGGATACACACGCGTGCCGCGCTTCGATCCGGTAAGCGGCCTGACACGACTCGCCACGGTGCGCGTGTCGCGTGCCTCCGCCGACCAGCGGCGTGGGCGTGCGGGCCGGCTGGAACCGGGCGTGTGTTACCGGCTATGGAGCGAGGGCGAGCGGCTGGAAGCCCAGGCCACACCCGAAATTCTGCAGGCGGACCTGGCGCCGCTGGCGCTGGAGTTGGCACATTGGGGCGTGACGGATGCGGCCCGGCTGGCCTGGCTCGATCCGCCTCCGCCCGCAGCGCTTGCGCAGGCACGCGAACTTTTGCGCGAACTCCAGGCGCTGGAGGCGGATGGCCGGATAACCGCACACGGCCGGAGTCTTCTGGAACTGCCGCTGCACCCGCGCCTGGCACACATGGTGGCCGGCAGTGTGCGCCGGGGTTCAGGCTGGCTGGCATGTCTTCTGGCCGCCGTGCTCAGCGAACGCGATATTGTCGCAGGCAGCGCCAAACATGCAGGCGTGGCTGAGCGTGTACGACTGCTGATCGAACAGTCTGCGGCGGACGCGGGAGTGGCGAGGCGAAACCTGAAACGCGTGCAGGCCGTCGCACACGACATCGCCCGTCAGGCGGGAATAGCGCCGCAGGCACACGTTGCGGCGGAACAGGCGGGGCCGCTGCTGGCGCTCGCCTATCCTGACCGCATCGCCAAACGGCGTGCCGGCACCCGGCCGCGTTATCTGCTCGCCAATGGCCGTGGTGCGTATCTCGCCGACGACGATCCCCTGAGCCGCGCTGAATGGCTGGCGGTCGCCGCACTGGACGGCAATCCACGCGAGGCGCGGATTTTCCTGGCGGCGCGCACCGATGAACGTGAAGTGCGCGCGTCGTTCGCGGCGCAGATTGTGGCGCGCGACCGGATTGATTGGGACGAGGATCAGGGCGCCGTTCGGGCGGTACGTGAACTGTGTCTCGGCGCCATTGTTTTGGAGCAACGTCCCCTAGCGGAGCCCGATGCGCAGCGGGTTGCGGCCTTGATGTTTGCCGCCATCCGTCGCCACGGATCGGATTGTCTGCCGTGGACCACGGAACTCCGCAATTGGCAGGCGCGTGTGCTGTTGTTGCGGCGCGTGCAAGGGGACTTCTGGCCCGATGTTTCGGATGCCGTATTGCTGCGGTCGCTGGAGCAATGGTTGGCACCGTACCTGGCGGGGTACACGCGCCTCACGCAGCTCGTGCAAGTACCGCTCAAGCAGGCGCTCGAAGCGTTGCTGGATTATCCGCAGCGCCGCGTACTCGATGAGCTTGCACCGGTGCAGGTGACGGTGCCGACGGGCAGGTGCGTAGCCCTGGACTACACGGCCGGCGACACGCCGGTGCTCGCGGTGCGCATACAGGAAATGTTCGGTTTGGCGCAATCGCCGGCGATTGTCGACGGCCGCATGCCGCTGGTGTTGCATCTGCTGTCACCGGCCGGGCGGCCGTTGCAGGTCACGCGCGATCTGGCGGGATTCTGGAAATCCAGCTATCAGGACGTGAAGAAGGACATGCGCGGACGGTATCCGAAGCACCCGTGGCCGGACGATCCGCTGCGCGCCGAACCGACGCGGGGCGCCAAACGATCGGCAAGAAAGCCGTGAGCGGCCGGCCGGTTGTGGGAACGGCGATATTCGCCGCGATCTTCAGAAATCTGGAGTCGTCCTGTGACAACGGTTAATGTCTCTATCGGGGATGGCAGAAATCTCTCGCCTTCACGCGAAGCAAGTATGACGATGTGTCCGCGAAGCGGGTACGGAGTTTTAACGCTCTCCCCGTTGACGGGAGAGGGGGACAGAAAAGTCGGCCTCTGGCCGATCCTATCCAAGATCCCTGCCTTACAGGTAAGGTTGCTCAGTCGTCCTCGTACACTTCCTTGAGCTTGTGGCGCAGCCGGCGGTCATTCAGCCGGTCTTCGAGCCTGCGCCAAGCCTGCGAGGAGTATTGCGGTTTAGGCTGTTTGACCACCGCGCCGCGCTTGCGGCCGGCCGCGCCCGGCACGTAGGAGTCCATGCCGCTGTCGTCACTGTTGCGGATCACGTCTTCAAGGACAGAGGCTTTGACCATGTTCCGTGCTCTCGGGCAAGGTAGGGTAAATCGGCCGCGCTTTATACACGCACACCCCGGGTTTGTAAATCCGCTGCCGCCCAGGCGCGCCGCTTCGGGGCCGGCCGGTTCACGCGGCGTGTTCCGCGTCCGGGTGGTGCTCGCGGGCGAAGAAGGTGTACATCGTGGGCACTACGAACAGCGTGAAGCAGGTGCCGAGCGTCATGCCGCAGGCGATCACCAGGCCGATGTCAAAGCGGCTGACCGCGCCTGCGCCGGTGGCCACGAGCAGCGGCACCACACCCAGCACCATGGCGGCGGTGGTCATGAGGATGGGCCGCAGTCGCACCGCGGCTGCGTGCTCGATGGCTTCGCGTTTGCCGCAGCCGGTTTCGCGCTGCCATTTGTTGGCGAAGTCCACCATCAGGATGCCGTGCTTGGTAATCAGGCCAATGAGCGTCAGCAGGCCGACCTGCGTATATATATTGATGGTGGCCGCGCCCAGGAAAATCGGGATCAGGGCGCCGCAGAACGCCAAGGGCACGCTGCACAGGATTACCAGCGGATCGCGCCAGCTCTCGAACTGCGCCGCCAGTACCAGAAAGATCACGATGAGGGCGAGGAGAATCGCCAGCAGCAAGGCATTGCCCGATTCCATAAATTGCCGCGATTCGCCCGCGTAATTGACGAAATAGCCCGTGGGGAAAATCTGCTTGGCCTCGTTCCTGAGAAAATCCAGTGCCTTGCCCAGGGGCACACCCGGAACCGCAGAGATCGTGGCCGAATTCAACTGCTGGAACTGGTTCAACTGGTCCGGCTGCACGCTGTGCGTAAGGTGCGCGACGGTGGACAGCGGAATCATGGAACCGCTGCCGGTGCGCACGTAGTAGTTCATGAGTTCGGCGCCGTTACGCCTAAACTGGTCGGCGACCTGAGGAATCACCTGGTAGCTGTAGCCCTGCAGGTTGAAGAAGTTCAGATAACCACCACCCAGGAACGTACTGAGCGACGATCCCAGATCCTGCATGTTGATGCCGAGCTGCTGGGCCTTGTTGCGATCGATGTCGATGCTGAGCTGCGGGTTGTCGAATTTGAGGTCGCTGTCCACGTAATAGAACATGCCGCTCTTGCGCGCGGCATCCATGAGCTTTCCCTGCACCGCGTAGAGATCCGCGTAGGATGAGGTGGAACTCACCACGAACTCCACCGGCGTGCCGCTGGCGCCGGGCAGTGACGGGAAATTGAACGCAAATCCGCGCAGGCCCGCGATCTGGTTCAATTTCTGCTGTACCTCATTGGCGACGGTGAATTGGCTGACCGAACGTTCATTCCAGGGTTTAAGGATCAGAAACGCGATGAGGCTGTTGGTGCCGCCGCCGAAGCCGCCACCGTTGATGAGCGCATAGGCGTCTTTGGCATGCACACCCTTGAAAATATCTTCCACCTGCCGGCCATATTTCGTCATGTAGGCGTGCGTGGCATCCAGCGGTCCGGTGGTTTGCACGAACACGAATCCCTGGTCCTCGGTCGGGGCCAGTTCCTTGGGTGACATCGCATAGAACGCCACCACGTTGATAATCACCATCACCGCGATGACCACGGTTACCGGCCGCCAGTTGAGGGCGTTGTGCAGCCAGCCCTGATAACCGGTCTTGATCTGGTGGAATTTTTCATTCAGCCAGTGTTCCAGCCGGGTCTCGCGTTCCGCGGTACCCAGGAATTTGGAACACATCATGGGTGAAAGCGTGAGCGCGATGATGCCGGAAAGGATTACCGCGGCCGCCAGGGTGAAGGCGAATTCCTGGAAGAGCGCGCCGGTGAGCCCGCCAATGAAGCCGATGGGCGTGAATACCGCGGCCAGCGTGATGGTCATGGCGATTACCGGCGTGGCGATCTCGCGTGCGCCCAGGAGCGCCGCCTGGAACGGCGTCTTGCCGGCTTCGATGTGGCGGTGGGTGTTCTCCACCACCACGATGGCATCGTCCACCACCAGACCGATGGCCAGCACCATGGCCAGCAGCGTCAGCAGGTTGAGCGAGTAGCCCAGGAGCAGCATGAAAAAGGTTACGCCGATGAGCGACAGCGGGATGGTGATCACCGGGATGATCACCGGCCGCACCGCACCCAGGAACAGGAAAATCACCACGATGACGATAAGCGCGGCTTCCACGATGGTCTTGATGACCTCATAGATTGACGCGCTGATGAACTTGGTGGCGTCATAGGCCACGGTCACGTGCATCGAGGGCGGTAGTTGGGGTTCGATGTCGGTAATCTGCTGGCGTACCAGTTTCACGATGCTTAGCGGGTTGGCGTCGGGTGTCGGGTTGATCGCCATGAACACCGAGGGAATGCCACTGAAATTCACCGCCAGGTCGCGTACCTGAGAGCCGAGTTCCACCTGTGCCACATCCTTGATGCGCACCAGGTTGCCGTTCTGGCTGCGCAGCACGATGTTGGCGAAGCCCTGCGGATTCTGCAGGTCGGTGGTGGTGGCGATGTTCATGGACACCAGGCTGCCGCGGGTGGCGCCGGGAGCCGAGAGGTAATTGTTCTGCAGCAGCGCGGTAGCCACGTCGCTCGCGGTGACCCCGTAGGCAGCCATCTTTTTCGGATCCAGCCAGATGCGCATGGCGTACGGGAAACCGAATACCTGCGCCTGGGCAACACCGTTCAGGGTCTGCACCTTGGGCACGACCACGCGCGTGACGTAATCGGTGATCTGCCCCAGTGACATCTGGCTGGAATAGAAGCTGATGAACATGATGGCGGTGTTGCGCACATCCGAGGACTGGATCACGGGCGCCTGGGATTGCGGCGGCAGCACGTTCTTCACCTGGTCCACCTTGGACATGATGTCGGTGAGCGCCTTGTGGATGTCGTAGTTGAGCTTGAGGTACACGGTGATGGTGCTCAGGCCCTGGGTGCTGGA
>JAGXAZ010000120.1 GCA_018971365.1 Gammaproteobacteria bacterium
CTCGGCATTTCCGAGGCGGACGAGAAATTCTGGCAGGCGATGATCGAAAGTCCGCACGGCATCATCCTGGTCACCGGCCCCACCGGTTCCGGCAAGACCACTACGCTGTACACCACGCTCAAGCAACTGGCGCAGCCGGACGTGAACGTCTGTACCGTGGAAGATCCCATCGAAATGGTGGATCCGGCGCTCAACCAGATGCAGGTGCAGCCCAACATCGAGCTGACGTTCGCGAACGGGGTGCGCACCCTGCTGCGCCAGGATCCCGACATTATCATGATCGGCGAAATCCGCGATGCCGAGACCGCGGAGATGGCGGTGCAGGCCTCGCTTACCGGACACCTGGTGCTCTCCACGCTGCACACCAACGATGCGCCCTCGTCGGTCAGCCGTCTGCTCGATCTCGGCGTGCCGCCGTATCTGTTGCAGTCCACGCTGCTGGCGGTGATCGCCCAGCGCCTGGTGCGCGTCCTGTGCCCGAATTGCAAGCAGCCGGCGGAGCTGAGTGATGAGGACTGGGACAGCCTGGTGGCGCCGTGGAAGGCGCAGAACCCCGAGCGCGTCTACAAGGCGGCGGGATGCCTCGAGTGCCGCAATACCGGGTACAAGGGGCGCATCGGGCTGTACGAGATGCTGGGATTCACGCCTGTCATCAAGAAGCTGATTACCGGCAATTTCAATATTGATGCGCTGCGCCAGGAAGCCGTGCACGGCGGCATGAAACCCTTGCGCCTGCGCGGCGCCCAGAAAGTTGCCGAGGGCGTGACCACGGTAGACGAAGTGCTGCGCGTGGTGCCGTCGCCCACGACCCACTATTGACCGGGGAGTCCCGGCGTCCGGTTTTGGCGAATGTGTGGTTCCGGCCGCAGTTTGACGACGACGAGGGGAACAACATGAAACGGGTGCTGTTCGGGATTCTCTGGTTCATCGTGTTTTTCATCGTGCTCTACATCATTTACAGCGTAGTGCTGGGCGTAATCGTGGCGCGCGCCACTGGCGCGCACGGCCCGGTGAATTATCAGGAAGGCCTGCAGGCGGGCATGGCTTTTGCACAGGCACATGCACACGCGCTCGCGGTATGGCGCCTGGCGGTCCTGATTATTGCCATCGTGTTGGCCGTGGTGGGCTCGGTCAAAGGCGTGCTGCCGGGAACCAGGAAGAAACTTCCGGCTGCGGCGTCTGAATGACGCCCGACCAGTTGGTGGCCGTGCCGCGTGCGCGGTCACTGAACGCCTGGCACGCGCTGTGCCTGGTGCTGGGCTACGTCGTCGCCCAGTTCCTGGGCTCGGTGCTTACGGGCGCGGTCTGGGGCTTCGGCCTGGGCTTCGAGTCTGCGCTGGAGGCCGGGCGCACCATCACCGGTTTGAAACCAGGGCTTGAGGTGCTTGCGTGGTCGGTGGCGGCGGGCCTGGTGCTCGGAGCCGCATGGGCCGTGTACTTTGGAGGGCGTTACGCGGGCAGTGCTTTGCGCAGCCCCGGACCCGAGGGCGTCGCCTGGCGCCCCGCAGCTTTCCGCGGTTACGCGCTCGCGGTGCTGTTGGCGCTGTTGTTGCTGCAGCTGGCAATCATGCTGGAGCTGATGTATCCGCCTGATTTCACGCGGCTCACCGGGCCCGCGGAACAATTGGCGCGCTCGAGTGGATTACCGTACTTTGTGTTTCTGGTCTGCGTAGTGTTTATTGCGCCGCCGGTCGAGGAATACATATTCCGCGGTGTCGCGTTCGCGGCCGTGACGCGCAGTTTCGGCGTGCCGGCTGCGGTAGTGCTCACCACGTTGGCATTCGTGCTGCTGCATTACGCCGACAAGATTCACTACTGGCCGGGGTTCGTGCTGGTGGGAGCGCTCGGACTGGCCGCCGTGGGCCTGCGCCTGCGCTATCAATCGCTGTGGCCCGGGATCGCACTGCACTGCTGTTACAACGGCATGGTGTTGGCGTTGCACTGACGGATTCCGGTACGTAATGCAGGTACTCTGTTATTCTGGCCGCACCGCCAGCCGGTCCTGTTGATACACACATCCGTTCGTTGACGCATGACGCCGCACGACATCACGCGCTTGCTGGAAACCGGCATTACCGAATTGGGTTTGAGTCTGCCCGCCACTGCGCCGACGACGCTGTGCGGCTATATGGAAGTACTGCAGCAATGGAACCGGAGATACAATCTGACGGCGGTGCGTGCTCCCACGCAAATCGTGAGCCGGCACATCCTTGACAGTCTGGCCGTGGCGCCCTGGGTGCACGGCGTGCGCGTGCTGGACATCGGCACCGGCGCGGGCCTGCCCGGCATTCCGCTGGCCGTGGCGTTTCCGGAGCGGCATTTCACGTTGCTCGACAGCAACGGCAAGAAGACCCGCTTTGTTACGCACGCCGCCACCGTGCTGGGGCTGCGCAACGTGGAGGTGGTGCAGGTGCGGGTCGAGGCCTACCGCGCGGCGGAGCCGTTTGCTACCGTGATTACCCGCGCGTTCGCGGCCGTGGGTGAATTCCTCGAGGTTTCCGCGCATCTGGGTGCCACGGGCACGCGCTGGCTGGCCATGAAAGGCGTGCCGCCTGCGGACGAACTGCGGGCGCTGCCCACGGGGTTTCGGCTGGTCGCCGTGCATGCGCTCGAGGTGCCGGGGCTGGACGCGGCACGCTGCGTGGTGGAAATCGCTAGATTGTAGGAGCGTCGGTCCCTCGTCGCGATTCGGTAAATTATCGCGGCGGAGACCGCCGCTCCTACGGGAATAAAATGAGCCGCATCATCGCCATCACCAACCAGAAAGGCGGCGTGGGCAAGACCACGACCGCGGTGAATCTGGCGGCCTCGCTCGCAGCCACCAAGCGGCGCGTGCTGCTGGTGGACGTGGATCCGCAGGGCAATGCCACCATGGGCTGCGGCGTGGACAAGCACGCGCTCACCGCAGGCACCTACGAAGTGCTCATGGGCGAAAGCAAAATCGCGGATGCCATCCTCAAGCTGGGCGCCTGTGGTTTCAGCCTGTTGCCGGCGAACAGCGATTTGACCGCCGCCGAAGTCAGCCTGATGAACGCCGCGCAACGCGAGAGCCGCTTGCGTGATGCGCTGGCTGCCGTGAGCGCGGACTACGATTTCATCCTGGTTGACTGTCCACCCTCGCTCAACATGCTCACCCTCAACGCGCTGGTGACAGCGGACGGCGTGTTGATACCCATGCAATGTGAGTACTACGCGCTCGAAGGGCTGTCGGCGCTGGTGGCCACCATCGAGCGCATCCGGCAGATCAATCCGCGTCTCGAGATCGAAGGCCTGCTGCGCACCATGTTCGACCCGCGCAACAACCTGGCCAACGAAGTTTCCGCACAACTCATCCAGCATTTCGGCAACAAGGTCTATAACACCATCATTCCGCGCAACGTGCGGCTGGCCGAAGCCCCGAGCTTCGGCTTGCCGGCGCTGAAACATGACGCTACCTCGCGCGGCGCGCTTGCGTATCTGGCGCTGGCCGGCGAACTGCTGCGCCGCGAAGAGGAACGCGGCGCGGATTCCGGGCATGCTGCTACAATCTCCCGCTCTTCGAGGGAGGCATGAGTGTGGTGTTGAAGCGCAAGGGGCTGGGTCGCGGACTGGATGCGTTGCTGGGCGGTGCGCTGCTGCCCGCGGCCGCGGACCAAGCGGCGCTCGAGGAGTTGCGCGACATTCCGGTGGACTTGATCCAGCCTGGCAAGTATCAGCCGCGCATGCACATGAATGCCGAGAGCCTGCAGGACCTGGCCGATTCCATCAAGGCGCAGGGACTGGTGCAGCCCATCGTAGTTCGCCCGGTCGGCGAGCACTCAATGGGGGCACGATCGCCGAGCGGCGCCGGCGCGCAACCCGCCGCGGAACGCCGCTACGAAATCATCGCCGGTGAGCGCCGCTGGCGCGCCGCGCAGATCGCCGGCCTGCACCGCGTGCCCGCGGTGGTGCGCGATGTGCCGGACCGTGCCGCCATCGCCATCGCGCTCATCGAGAACATCCAGCGCGAGAACCTCAATCCGCTGGAGGAAGCCCAGGCGCTGCAACACCTGATCGGCGAATTCAGCATGACCCATCAGCAGGCGGCTGAAGCCGTGGGGCGCTCGCGTGCCGCGGTGACCAACCTGCTGCGGCTGCTGGAGCTGACGGCGGAAGCCAAGGAGCTGGTGGAGCGCGGGGATCTGGAGATGGGCCACGCGCGTGCGCTGCTGGCCCTCAAGGGCACGGTGCAGACCGAGGCCGCGCGGCGCGTGGTAGTACGGCACCTTTCGGTGCGCGACACCGAGAATCTGGTGCGCCGGATGCTCAAGGAAAATGGCGGCGCCGCACGCGGAACCCGGCGCGTGGACCCCAATATCCGCCAGCTGGAGACCGAGCTCACCCGCAAACTCGGGGCCACGGTCAAAATCGAGGCCGGCGCCGGCGGCAAGGGCCGGCTGGTAATCCAGTACACCAGCCTGGATGAACTGGACGGCATTCTGGCGCGCATCCGCTAGCTTTCCCGGGGTTTTGTTGCTGATTTCATTGAAGAAACCCCCGCCAACCCGTTAAAATACGCCGCTCTCCACGAGCTGGGGCTTATCGTGTAGCCACCCGCTGCCGCACCGGTAACGTCGTGGCTTTTTTGTTGTGCGCGGAGCTGGGTCCATGTCCGGCACGTTTTCGCAGGCGCGGCGCGGGACGTTCCTGATCGTCGGGATGCAACTGGCCGTGGCGCTGCTGGCGGCGCTGGTGGCTGGAGCTCTCGCCGGGTGGCACGCGGCCTGGTCGGCGCTGATCGGCGGCCTGATCAACGTGCTCGCGAGCCTGTATCTGGCGTTCAAGCTGTTTGGCCGGGGACCGGCGGCGGCAGCGGGACAGTGGCTGGGGCGCCTGCTCGCAGGCGAGGCACTGAAGTTTGTCATCACCGTCGTCCTGTTCGTCCTGGCGATTGTGGTGCTGAAGGCGGCGTTTTTGCCGCTGATTCTGGCGTTCATCGCCACCTACGTGGCGTATTGGATCGGGCTGGTTAGGATGGGTCTCGGGAAGGCAGCGTGAGTCGAATGGCGGGCATCACTTCGGACGAATACATCCACCATCACTTGACCTACTGGACGGTGGGCAACGGCGGTTTCTGGACTTTGCACCTTGATACCTTGCTGGTGTCCGTGGCTTTGGGGCTGCTGTTTTTCTTTTCGTTCTGGGTGGTGGCGCGCAAGGCCAGTTCCGGCGTGCCCGGCAAGTGGCAAAACTTTGTCGAAATCGTGGTCACGTTTGTGGACACCCAGGTCAAGGAAACTTTCCACGGCAAGAACAGGATGGTGGCGCCCATGGCGCTCACCATCTTCGTGTGGGTGTGGCTGATGAATTTCATGGACATGATCCCGGTGGATCTGTTCCCGCGCATCGCCGCCTGGATCGCCATGCCCTTCGGCGTCAATCCCGAGCATGTTTATCTCAGGGTCGTGGGCACCAACGATCTCAACATGACTTTCGCGATGTCGTTCAGCGTGTTTGCGCTCATGATTTTCTACAGCTTCAAGGTCAAGGGCGTCAGGGGTTACAGCCGGGAAATCCTGTTCCACCCCTTCAATCATTGGGGCTTCATGCCGGTCAACCTGATGCTGCGCATCGTGGAAGACTTGGCCAAGCCGATCTCGCTGTCATTGCGACTGTTCGGCAACATGTACGCGGGCGAACTGCTGTTCGTGCTCATCGCGCTGCTGCTGGCGCAATTCACCCACGGTGCGACCGGCGTGGCGCTCGGCATCCTGGGAATCATTTGTGGTTTTGCCTGGACGGGGTTTCATCTGCTGATCATCACCATCCAGGCGTTCATTTTCATGATGTTGTCGGTCGTGTACCTGAGCATGGCGCACGAATCGCATGACATGCACTGAATTTCATTCACCGGGTCAATCAGCCAGAGGAGAGTTTCA
>JAGXAZ010000012.1 GCA_018971365.1 Gammaproteobacteria bacterium
CAAGTTGCGCGAGGCCGCGATGCGCGGCGATGTTCCCGGCCTGCATAAGGCCAGTTGGTAGGTTTGCACGGAGGGATATCGTTACATGAGTATGTCTGATCCCATCGCTGACATGTTCAGCCGCATCCGCAACGGCCAGATGGTCGGCCGCGAGCAGGTGCATATGCCCGCCTCCGGCATCAAGTGCGAGATCGCGCGCGTGCTCAAGGAGGAAGGCTACATCGAGGATTTCGCGCGCCGCGAGCAGGACGGCAAGGCGGAACTCGTGGTGACGCTCAAGTATTACCACGGCCGGCCGGTCATTGCGCACATGCGGCGCATCAGCCGTCCGGGCCTGCGGGTGTACAAGCGCAAGAACACGCTTCCCAAGGTGCTCGGCGGATTCGGTATCGCCATCGTGTCCACGCCCAAGGGCGTGATGAGCGACCGCGCCGCGCGCGCCACCGGCCAGGGCGGCGAAGTAATCTGCTACGTGTCCTGACCGTCGCCGGAAACCATCATGTCCAGAATCGCCAAACAACCCGTCGTGCTGCCGAAAGGCGTGGATGCCACCGTGTCCGGCAGCAGCGTCACGGTCAAGGGTCAGAAATCCAGCCTGACTTTGGTGCTGCACCCGCACGTGACGGTTGTGAACGAAAAAGGCGTGCTGCACGTGGCCGTCAAGCCGGAGCATTCCGATGCCGACGCTTCGGCCGGCACCACGCGCGCGCTGCTCAACAACGCCGTTAAAGGCGTGACCCAGGGGTTCCAGAAAAAACTCGAACTCGTGGGCGTGGGTTACCGTGCGCAGATGCAGGGCAAGACCCTCAACCTGGCGATCGGCTTCTCGCATCCGGTGAACTACAAGGTGCCCGAGGGCATCAGCATCGAGACCCCGAGCCAGACGGAAATCGTCATCAAGGGTGTGGACCGCCAGAAGGTCGGCCAGGTGGCCGCCGAGATCCGCGGCTTCCGTCCGCCGGAACCCTACAAGGGCAAGGGCGTGCGCTATACGAACGAGCGCGTGGTTCTCAAAGAGGCCAAGAAGAAATAGCAGGTGAGATGAGCCATGGACAAGAAACCCTTCGAGAAGAAACTGGCGCGCCTGCGGCGTGCGCGCCGCGCGCGTGCGCGCATGCGCGAGCTCGCCGCCTGCCGGCTGTGCGTGCACCGCACGCCCGCGCACATCTATGCGCAGATCCTGGCGCCGCAGGGCGACAAGGTGCTGGCTGCAGCCTCCACTCTGCAGGCCGAGGTCAAGAAAGGCCTGAAAAACACCGGCAACATCGCCGCCGCGGCGGCCGTGGGCAAGGCGATTGCCGAGCAGGCCAAGCACGCGGGCATCACGCGCGTGGCCTTCGACCGTTCCGGATTCAAGTATCACGGGCGCGTAAAGGCGCTCGCCGACGCCGCGCGTGAGCACGGTTTGCAGTTCTAGGGTGCAGCATGGCGAAAATCGAGAATCTCCCCGAAAGCTCCGACGGCCTGCAGGAAAAACTGGTGGCCGTGAATCGCGTGGCCAAGGTGGTCAAGGGCGGCCGGCAATTCGGCTTCACCGCACTCACGGTGGTGGGTGACGGTGCCGGCAAGGTGGGCTTCGGCTACGGCAAGGCGCGCGAGGTGCCGAATGCGGTATCCAAGGCCATGGAGCACGCACGCAAGAACCTGCGCCAGGTATCACTGCGCGAAGGCACGCTGCATTACGCCGTCCGCGCGCATCATGGCGCCACACGCGTGTACATGCAGCCCGCCTCGGCGGGTACCGGCATCATCGCCGGGGGCGCGATGCGCGCGGTGCTGGAAGTGGCGGGTGTCAGGAACGTGCTTGCCAAGAGCTATGGTTCGCGCAATCCCATCAACGTGGTGCGCGCCACCCTCAATGCGCTCGGCGAACAGTATTCGCCGCAGGACCTCGCGGCCAAGCGCGGCAAGACGCTGGACGAAATCCGGGGCTGAGCCATGAGCAAAACTGCCAAACAAATCAAGGTCACGCTGGTGAGAAGTCCCTTTGGGCGGCTCAAGGTCCATCGTGATTGCGTGCGCGGACTGGGCCTGCGTCGCCTGCGGCATTCAGTCACCCTCAACGACACTCCGGAAGTGCGCGGCATGATCAAGAACGCTTCCTTCCTGCTGCGCGTCGAGGAGAACTGACATGCGCCTCAACACGCTGTCGCCGGCGGTGGGATCCAAAACCGGCAAGAAACGCCTGGGTCGCGGCATCGGTTCGGGTCTCGGCAAGACCTCCGGCAAGGGTCACAAGGGCCAGTACGCACGCAAAGGCGGCTACCACAAGCGTGGCTTCGAAGGCGGCCAGATGCCGTTGCAGCGGCGCCTGCCCAAGGTCGGATTCCGTTCACATCTGAAACCCAGCCGCGCCGAAGTGCGCTTGGACGCGCTCGTCCGCGTCGAGGCCGACGTCATCGACATCCTGGCGCTAAAAACCGCCGGGCTTGTGCCGCTGCAGACCGACCGGGTCAAAGTGATTCTGGCGGGCGAACTCAAGAAAAAGCTCACGCTGCAGGGCGTGGCTGTGACCGCCGGGGCGCGCAAGGCCATCGAGGCGGCCGGCGGCAAGGTGGAGGACTAAGTGTCCAGGAACGCGAGCGGCACGGGGGTGATGTCATCCCTGTCGCAGATCGGGAAGCTCCACGATCTGCGCAAGCGCCTGCTGTTCCTGGTAGGCGCGTTCGTGGTGTTCCGCGTCGGCACCCACATCCCGGTGCCGGGCATTGATCCGGCGGCGCTCGCACGGCTCTTCAGCCAGCATTCCGGCGGGCTGCTCAGCATGTTTAACATGTTCTCCGGCGGCGCGCTCATGCGCCTGTCGGTGTTCGCGCTCGGCGTCATGCCGTACATTTCCGCCTCCATCATCATGCAGATGCTGGCGGTGGTGGTGCCGAGCCTGGAGAAACTGCGCAAGGAAGGCCAGGCCGGCCAGCGCGTGATCACCAAGTACACGCGCTGGGGCACGGTGGTGCTGGCGCTCTTCCAGTCGCTTGGCGCGGCGTTGGCGCTCGAGAGCCAGGGCGTGGCGGTGAATCCCGGATTCACCTTCGTGTTCGTGGCCACCGTGTCGCTGACCACGGGCACGCTGTTCCTGATGTGGGTCGGCGAGCAGATGACCGAGCGCGGCGTGGGCAACGGCATTTCCATGATCATTTTCGCGGGCATCGTCGCCGGCCTGCCGTCGGCGTTCGGAGGCACGCTGGATCTGGTGCGCACCGGGCAGATGAACCCGATCATTGCCATTGTGGTGCTGGCGGTGGTGCTCGGCGTGACTGCGTTTGTGGTGTTCGTGGAACGCGGCCAGCGGCGCATTACCGTGAACTATGCCAAGCGCCAGCAGGGCCGGCGGCTGTACGCCGCACAAACCAGCCACCTGCCGCTCAAGCTCAACATGTCGGGCGTGATCCCGCCGATCTTCGCGTCCTCGATCATCCTGTTCCCCGCGACCGTGGGCAACTGGTTCGGTTCGCAGTCCGGGGGCTGGCTCGCGATCGCCCTGCAGAAATTCGCCGCCGCCATGTCGCCGGGCGAGCCGATTTACAACATCACCTACGGCGGCCTGATCATCTTTTTCACCTTTTTCTACACCGCGCTGGTGTTCAACTCCAAGGAAACGGCGGAGAACCTGAAGAAATCCGGGGCATTCATCCCTGGCATCCGCCCGGGACAGCAGACCGCCGCCTACGTGGACAGCGTACTTACCCGGCTCACGTTCTGGGGCGCCATCTATGTGACCGCGGTGTGTCTGTTGCCGCAGTTTCTGATTACCTACTGGAATGTGCCGTTCTTCTTCGGCGGCACTTCCTTGCTGATTGACGTGGTGGTGGTCATGGATTTTATGGCGCAGTTGCAGGCGCACCTCATGTCTCACCAATACGAGGGACTGCTGCGCAAGGCCAATCTCAAGGGTTATGGCGGCACCGGGCTGCGATGAGGATCAACGTGCGGCTGAGGATTGCCGCGGGAGTCGGGCGATGAAAGTACGTACTTCGGTCAAGAAGATCTGCCGCAACTGCAAAATCGTGCGGCGCGGCGGCGTGGTGCGCGTGATTTGCAGCGACGCCCGCCATAAGCAGCGTCAAGGATGAGGCGGAGGTTTTCATTGATTCATATGGGGAATTCAGGCAAAATTACCCGTTTTCGCGCCGCAAAATGCGGCGCTGAGTGAGGAAACCGCATGGCTGCCCGCATTGCCGGCGTCAATATCCCGCCCAACCAGCATGCCGTGATCGGCCTGCAGAACATTTTCGGCATTGGCCGCAGCCGCGCGCGCCTGATTTGCCAGGTCGCGGGCATCAAGCCCGAAACCCGGGTCAAGGACCTGACCGACGCGGAAGTTGAGACGCTGCGCGTCAACGTCAGCAAGTTCGAGGTCGAGGGCGATCTGCGCCGCGAAGTCTCCATGAGCATCAAGCGTCTCATGGACCTCGGCTGCTACCGTGGCCTGCGCCACCGCAAGGGGCTGCCGGTACGCGGCCAGCGCACGCGCACCAATGCGCGCACCCGCAAGGGCCGCCGCAAGCAAGCCGTAAAGTAACGATTTTCGTGAATATATAGTGCAGGGTAAGTGAATGGCAGAAGAAGCCAAGCCAGCCAAAGAACCAAAAGAAGCGCCGGCTGCAGCCCCCGCGGTCGCGGGGGCTGCAGCCGCGGGCGAAGCGCCTGCCGCCGCCCCGGCACAGCGCAAACGCGTCCGGAAGACCGTGGTGGATGCGGTGGCGCATGTGCACGCCTCGTTCAACAATACCATCATCACCATCACGGACCGCCAGGGCAACGTGCTCTGCTGGGCCACCGCTGGCGGATCCGGATTCCGCGGTTCGCGCAAGTCCACGCCCTTCGCCGCACAGGTGGCAGCCGAAAAAGCCGGCACCAAGGCCCAGGAATTCGGCGTCAAGAACCTCGAAGTCCAGGTCAAGGGTCCCGGCCCGGGCCGCGAATCGGCGGTGCGTTCGCTGCACAACATCGGCTTCAAGATCGCCAACATTTCGGATGTCACACCCATTCCGCACAATGGCTGCCGTCCTCCCAAGAAGCGTCGCGTTTAATCCAGAGGTTCATAGATGGCTCGTTATCTCGGACCCAAATGCAAACTCTCGCGGCGCGAGGGCACGGATCTGTTCCTCAAGTCGAGCGTCCGTCCGCTCGAGTCCAAATGCCGCATCGAATCACAGCCCGGACAGCACGGTGCCAAGCGCACGCGCCTGTCGGATTACGGCGGGCAATTGCGCGAGAAGCAGAAATTGCGGCGCATGTATGGAGTGCTGGAGCGCCAGTTCCGCCGCTATTACCAGGAAGCCTCGCGCCGCACCGGCGCCACCGGCCAGACGCTGCTGCAGATACTCGAGTGCCGCCTGGACAACGTGGTGTACCGCATGGGTTTTGCCGCGACCCGCGCCGAAGCACGCCAGCTGGTCGGCCACAAGGCCATCGAAGTGAACGGCAAAATCGTCAACATTCCGTCCTACCAGGTCAAGGCCGAAGATTCGATCGCCGTGCGTGAACGCGCCAGGAAGCAATTGCGCATCCAGAACGCGCTCGCCATCGCCAAGCAGCTGCCGCCCATAGAGTGGGTGGAAGTGGACGAGGGCAAGTTGAGCGGCAAGTTCAAGCGCTTACCGGAGCGCAGCGACATTCTGCCCGACATCAACGAAAATCTGGTGGTCGAGCTGTACTCCAAGTAATGGTTCAAGTTGCAGTCTGTAGTTAGCGAGGGAATCATCCCATGCAGGGTTCAGTCACGGAATTTTTGAAGCCACGCCTGGTTGGCGTGCAGGCGCAGTCCGATCAACAGGCGCGCGTGGTGCTCGAGCCGCTGGAGCGCGGTTTCGGCCACACGCTCGGCAACGCACTGCGACGCATCCTGTTGTCGTCCATGCCGGGATGCGCGGTGGTGGAAGCCGAGATCGAGGGCGTACTGCACGAGTACACCGCCATCGAAGGCGTACAGGAAGACGTGGTGGACATCCTGCTGAACCTCAAGCAGCTTGCGCTGCGCATGCACGCACGCGACGAGGCCACGCTCACACTCGTCAAGAAGGGTCCGGGCGTGGTCACGGCGGCCGACATCCAGCAGGATCACGACGTCGAAATCGTGAATCCGGGCCTGGTGATCGCGCACCTGAACAGCGCCGGCTCGCTCAACATGAAACTCAAGATCAAGCGTGGCCGCGGTTACCAGCCCGCCAATCAGCGCCTGCAGTTCGAGGAGGAATCGCGCCCCATCGGCCGCCTGCTGCTGGATGCGTCCTTCAGCCCGGTGCGCCGCGTAACCTACACGGTGGAGAGCGCACGTGTGGAACAGCGCACCGACCTCGACAAGCTCATACTCGATATCGAGACCAACGGCACGATTGATCCGGAAGAAGCCATCCGCCGTGCCGCCACCATCCTCTCCGAGCAGCTCGCGGCCTTCGTGGATCTTAAGGGCCGCGATGCCGGACATGCCGGCGGTGAGGCGCACTTCGACCCGGTGTTGCTGAAACCGGTGGAAGAGCTCGAGCTCACGGTGCGTTCCGCCAACTGCCTCAAGGCCGAGAACATCAATTACATCGGCGACCTGGTGCAGAAGACTGAGGTCGAGCTGTTGAAGACACCAAATCTCGGCAAGAAGTCGCTTACCGAGATCAAGGACGTGCTTGCACAACACGGCCTGACGCTCGGCATGAAGATCGAGAACTGGCCGCCCGCGAGCCTGCAGAAGCCCGTGGCCGTGTAAGGAATCCGCCGCATGCGTCACCAGAACACCGGCCGGCAACTCGCGCGCAATTCCGCGCACCGTGCAGCGCTGATGCGCAACATGGCGGGCGCGCTGCTGCGTTACGAGAGCATCCGCACCACGCTGCCCAAGGCCAAGGAATTGCGGCGCGTGGTGGAGCCGCTGATCACGCTCGCGCGGGAGGACAACGTCGCCAAGCGGCGTCTGGCCTACGCGCGGCTGCGCGACGATGCCGTAGTCACCAAACTCTTCGCCGACCTCGGGCCGCATTTCAAGACGCGCCCCGGCGGATACACGCGGATTTTGAAATTTGGCCTGCGCGCGGGCGACAAGGCGCCGATGGCGGTGATGCAGCTCGTGGACCGCGAGGCCCAGATCGCGGCGATGGCCGATCAGCATGTCGAGGCACGCAAGGCGCGCGTGGCGAAATCCGCGGAAGCGGCTGCCGGGCAGCCCGCAAAACCGGCGAAGAAAGCCAAGGCGGAGAAGCCCGCCAAGGCCGAGAAGGCCGCAAAGGCGGAGAAGGCCGCCAAACCCGCACGCAAAGAAACCAGGAAGGCGGCAAAGACCGAAAAGATGGCCGACGCCAAATCCGGCAAGCCGGCAGCCAAGAAAACCGAGAAGAAATCCCTGTTCCGGCGCGCCGCGAAAAAGAAAGACCAGTAAGCGACTGATTGCCGTTAATCGAAAGCCGGGTCCTGCCCGGCTTTTTTTCATGCCGTGCAGCGCACGCCGCACGGTGGGGCCAGTAGCGCGCGGTTGGCTGTAAACCACATTCCGCGTGTGCAATCTCAGTCAACCGGGCAGCAATCCGTGCCTGTCGCGAACTTCACTTCCAATGCCGGTGATGGTGGCGCGCACAGCGCGGACGCGCCCGTTTTCGGTCACCGCAGCGCCCGGGAAGCCTGTTTGCCGCGATTCACGCATGGCTGACTCAATCGTATCCACGAGAACCTGCCAATGGGAGTCCGTCATCGGATTCGCACGGGTTGTCCGGCGGGCGCTTTCAACGCGCCCGGTAAAAACCTGGCCATGAGGGGCGCTTGAACCACGCAACATACTGAATTTCCCGTAGAAACCAAGGCCGACAGTGGGGCTGGCTTTATTGCAAAAAGCCGCTATATTATGTAAATCCTTAGATGGGTGGTGGTAAAAAGCCGATAGGCAGGTGGGCTGAAAGCGGCCTGTTTACCCAATGCCGGGGCCACTGACCTCAATAAGGATCGGGGCGCCAATCCGGGGAAGTGTCACGGACACCGTGAGTGCAAGACCAATGTTGACCGATCCGAAGCTGACTTCCGCGAGCAACGCACCGGAAGCGCGTGCCGGAGGCGTGCCCGGGTGGCGCTCCGATCGGGGACCGGTGCATGTGCCGTTTACGGATTTTACGCATCCCATGGATGACGAGGAATTCACCGCGGTGCAGCACCTGGCGATCGACGGTGATCTCGACGCCATGGTGGATTATGCCTTCGAGTTGCGCCGGCGCGGTGATCATGCCCAGGCGCTCGAGTGGTTGATGCGCGCGGGCGACGCCGGTCACGAGCGCGCCATTTCCGAACTCGCAGCCGCGCAACTTAGCCAGACCGAGAATGCGGAGAACTCCGGGCAGTCACTGCACTGGGTCAAACGCGCGGCCGAAAGCGGGAATCGCGATTGCATGTTGTTCCTCGCGCGTGCCTACCGCGATGGCGAGCAGGGACTGGTGCGCGATTTCAAGCAGATGCTGCGCTGGGCATTGCACGCGGCGGCGGCACATTCGCCCGAAGCCATGCGCCTGGTGAGCGATGCGTATTCGCTTGGCCAAGGCGTACGCCAGAATCCGGCGCGCGCGCTCATCTGGCTGCGACGCGCAGCGGCCGCCGGGGATGCCGCGGCGATCCAGCGGCTTGCCAGTCGGTATCTCACCGGTCAGGGAGCGGAGCGCGATCCGGTCAACTTTTTCCAATGGACCAGCAAGGGCGCCGAGGCGGGTGATCCGACGCTGATGTTCAATCTGGCCGAGGCCTACCGCGACGGTATCGGCACCGAGGTGGACAACGCGGCTTTCTTTCGCTGGATGAACAAAGCTGCGGACCACAATTGTCCGCCCGCGTTGTTCGAGCTGGCGCTCGCTTACCGCGACGGTATCGGCGTCAAACCCGATGCAGCCGAATACCACCGTTTGCTGGTGCGTGCCGCTGCCGCCGGCGATCCGCAGGCCATGAACAATCTCGCGCTGCGCTACCTGCACGGCGTGGGCGTGGCGCTGGATGCCAAGCGTCACGTCGAACTGCTGACGCGCGCAGCGCAGGCCGGCGAACCGAGCGCCATGTTCAACCTGGCGCATGCCTATCGTGATGGTCTCGGCGTCGCGCGCAGCCAGGATCAGTACCTCACATGGCTGCGGCAAGCGTCCCAACTGCGTCATTCGCACGCCCAGGTCGAGCTCGCTGTGCACTACTTCCGGCTGGCATTGCGGGGCCGGGATGCGCTGAATTTTGAGCAGGCCGCGCTCGGCGCGCGCTTTGAGCAGCTGGCGACGGCGGCGGCTGAAGCCGGGGACCCGCGCGGCATGTACCTGCTGGCCATGGCGCACCGGCGCGGCCTCGGGGTGTTGGGCGACATGAAGCTCGCGCGCGAGTGGACGGAACGCGCGGCCCATGCCGGTCTCGCGGTCGCGATGACGGATCTTGCCGATCTGCACCGCAACGCTGCCGATGGCAGCTCCGACCCGCTGAACTACTTCACCTGGATCAAGCGTGCGGCGGAGGCGGGCGATGTCACGGCCAAGCGCCGGCTGGCGCTTGCCTATCACGATGGCGAGGGCACGGAGCGTGATCTGGATGCCTGTCGCCGCTGGCTGGACGTGGCGGCCCGCGAGGGTGATCAGGCCGCGTTTGTGCTCCTCGGGCTCCTCGATCTCGAGCGCGACGGTGAAATCGAACCCTCGCAATTGCGCACGGCACTCGATCCGTTCATGGGTCTGCAGGCCGAAGTCAACAAGATCAAAAGCACGCATCTGGTACGCGAAGCGCCGGAAGGGGTTGCGCACTTCACCACCGCCGAGGTGCTGCGTTCGCTCCTCAGTCCGGGCGCCGAGGATAGCACCCGCAACAGCCTGCGTCTGTACAACGCCGCCTATCTCAAGGACTTGCAGGACGGGCGCCTGTTGTTCGACGTGCATGACTCACCCGCGGCGGTGCTGCTGCGCGGCTTTTTCCCCGAGCAGCGCTCGCACGACTGGCCGCTGACCACGCCCTGGGATGGGCGCGAATATTCGGTGTATCTAGCCTCCTTCAATCTGCGCGCCGATTACCTCGATTTGTGGCGTGCGCAAGGTGAAAACGGCGCGGGCGTGTGCATCGTGACTCCGCTCGCGGCCTTTACCCAGGACCGGGAGCGCATGCCGTTCACGCTCGTCCCGGCAGCGGCCGCGGAGCGGACGACCGTGCCCGACGGGGTGCCGCGCACCATCGCGCCCGTGCTTTACCGCATGGAGTACGATCCAGCGGTGATGGCTCAAATGCTGGAGGGCATGCAGCCGCATCTGGCGGCCATCCAGGCCTTCAAGGAACCGTTGACGAGCGGTGGCGGCATCGTGGATGCGCTGGTCCGGATTCTGGTGAGCGAAGTCCTTTACCTTTTCAAACCCGAGGCGTACCAGGGTGAGCGCGAGGCGCGCCTGGTTGCGGCCTTTGACATTGCTTCAGATTACGTGCAGCGCGACGCGAGCACGGATCCGGGTCGGCTGTATGTGGAAACCGAACCGTTCCTGTTGAGTACACCCGGTTCGCGCATCCTCATCGGCCCGGCAGTCAAGGAACGCAGCGCGACTTACTTGGACCTGCGCTACCGTCTGGCGAAGAGCCGATGGTCTGGGTCCACCCGGATAAGCCAATCGTCCATCGAAATTCGCTGAGGTCAGGCACACCGGCAAGGTCGCCGCCCCATCACAATCGTGGAGCCGTGCTCACGCGGGTAGACACCGGGTCGCGGCTTGCGACGGTGATGTATAGTCCGACTTGCATGCAATTTGTCCCAACACGCCCGCACGGCTTATCCTGAGACGTTCACGCTGCGCGCGTACCGGTGCGCACAAGTCCCACATGAGCCAAACACCGGCCGCGCAACAGCGGTGACTGGGCGCTGGAGATCATCGAAACGCAACGCAGACCCCAGGATGATATCCTGCACTTCCAGGTTCATGGTGCACGCGTGGATGCGGCGGTGACGCGCTGAATCCGCTTGGCAGTAACTTGAAGGACGACTCATGCAATCCGATCATCGATGCGGCAGGGCAACGCTGGCGTGAATCCCAAAGCAGCATTCAAGGCCTACGACATCCGCGGGCGCGTACCGGATGAGCTGAACGAGGACATGGCGCGCGCCATCGGTGCGGGCTTCGCGGCGCTCTTCAATCTCAAACAGGTGGTGATCGGGCGCGACGCGCGGCCGTCGGGCGCAGCCTTGTCGGCGGCGCTCGCGCAGGGGCTGCGCGCACAGGGCGTGAGCGTGCTGGACCTGGGGTTGTGCGGTACCGAGGAAATCTATTTCGCCACTGTGCATCTCGGCGTGGACGGCGGCGTGATGATTACCGCGAGCCACAATCCGCCCGAGTACAACGGCATGAAATTCGTGACCGCGGGTGCGCGGCCGATGAGTTTCGACACCGGACTCGAGGCGCTGGCGGACTGGGTGGCAGTCAATCCGGATGCCGGCCGCGGTGCATCGAAGGCCGCTTATCGCGAAGTGAACACCCGGCCGGATTACGTCCGGCATCTGCACGGCATCGTCGGCAAGGATGCCATTCGTCCCCTGCGCATGGTGGTAAATGCCGGCAACGGCATGGCGGGCCCGGCATTCGATGCCCTGGCGGCCGATTTGTCGCTCGACGTGGTCCGGCTCGCGCATGCGGTGGATGGCAGCTTTCCGCACGGCGTGCCGAACCCGATGTTGGAGAAAAACCGCGCGGCGACGACGCAGGCGGTGCGTGCCGAACACGCGGCGCTCGGCATCGCCTGGGACGGGGATTTTGATCGCTGCTTCATTTTCGACGAAACCGGCGCGTTCATCGAGAGCTATTATCTGATCGGGTTGTTCGCCGAATATTTCCTCGGCCGGATTCCCGGCGCAAAAATCATTCACGATCCGCGCCTAATCTGGAACACGCTCGACATCGTGGCGCATGCCGGCGGCGTGCCGGTGGAATCGCGCTGCGGTCACGCCTACATCAAGGCGCGCATGCGCGAAGAGGATGCCGTGTACGGCGGCGAAATGAGCGGCCATCATTACTTCCGCGACTTTTTCTACTGCGACAGCGGCATGCTGCCGTGGCTGTTGTTGTTGGCGCGGCTCGCCACGCAACATGCGCCGCTCTCCGCGCTGGTGGCGGAGCGTCAGCAGCGTTTCCCGGTAAGCGGTGAAATCAACCGCACGGTGGACGATGCGGACCGCGTGCTCGCGCGCGTCGAAGCACATTTCAGGGCGCAAGGGCCAGCTGTCACGCGCGTGGATGGTCTGAGTATGGCGTTTGACCACTGGCGCTTCAATTTGCGCAAGTCCAACACCGAGCCACTGGTGCGTTTGAACGTCGAATCGCGCGCCGACGCGCTGCTCATGCGCACGCGCACGCAGGAAATCCTGCAATTGATCAGCGCATGATCTGGAACGCCCGACAAAATGCAAATTCACCGAAAATCCCGCCGTACGCGCAGCGTCCTTCCCCCTTTTGCAAAAGGGGCTGACGCGGATTTCGTGCGCCTGGCATTCACGGTTCGCATGTCGTCGGACGCTCGTACTTAAGGACGGGACGATGAAATTATTGGTTACCGGCGGTACCGGCTACATCGGTTCGCACACCTGCGTGGAACTCCTGCAGGCCGGGCATGCGGTGGTGATCGCCGACAATCTTTCCAACAGTTCGAGCGCGGTGCTGGAACGCATCGCGCGCATTGCCGGCAAGGCACCGGCGTTTCACAAGCTCGACCTGCGCGATGCGCAAGGTCTGCAAGCGCTTTTACAGCGGAATCCGGTGGCCGCCGTGATGCATTTCGCGGGCGTCAAGGCGGTCGCCGAATCGGTAGCCGATCCGCTTAAATATTACGACAACAATGTGAACGGCAGCCTCACGCTGTTCGCGGCGATGCGCGAGTTCGGAGTCAAGCGCGTGGTATTCAGCTCATCGGCCACGGTGTACGGAGCGCAGGCGGTTTCGCCCATTGGCGAGCGGGCCGCAACCGCACCGGCCAACCCTTACGGGCGCACCAAGTTGATGATCGAGGAAATGCTGCGCGATCTGTGCACCGCCGACCCGGAATTCCGCGCCGTGGCGCTGCGCTATTTCAATCCGGTGGGCGCGCACGTCAGCGGTCTCATCGGCGAAGCGCCTCAGGGCACACCCAACAATCTGATGCCTTACATTTGCCAGGTGGCCGCGGGAAAATTGCCGGAACTGCGGGTCTTCGGCAAGGATTACCCGACAAAGGATGGCACCGCGATTCGCGATTATCTGCACGTCACGGATCTCGCGCGCGGACACGTGCAGGCGCTGGACTACCTGGAGCGCGTGCCGGGATTTTCCGCCGTCAATCTCGGCACCGGCCGCGGCACCAGTGTCCTCGAGATGCTGCAAACCTTCGAGCGCGTCAACCAGGTGCGTGTCCCCTGGAAATCTGCCGACCGCCGGCCAGGCGACACGGTGATTACCTATGCCGATCCTGCGCTCGCGGGTACGGCATTGAATTGGCGCACGCAGCGCACGCTTGAGGACATGTGCCGCGATGCCTGGCGCTGGCAGAAATCCGGGCTTGCCGACTGAAGGGGCGGGGGCGTGGAGCCGGGCGGGATTGGCGGTTAACGCGGGCGCCGTTCAGGTCAATGGCCAGATGTGTGGAATGATCATCATCGCCACCAGCCACATGAGCAAATTGAGCGGCGCGCCGAAGCGCAGATAATCACTGAAGCGGTAGCCGCCGGGACCGTACACCATGAGGTTGGTGGCGTAGCCGATGGGAGTGGCGAAGCTCGCCGAGGCCGCCATGGTGATGGCGATGGCGAACGGCATGAAGTGCAGGCCGAGCGCCTGGGTGGTGGCGAAGGCGATGGGGAACACGATCACTGCCGCGGCGCTGTGGGTCACGATCTCGGTGAGCAGCATGGTGACGCCGTAGATCGCCACCAGCAGCCAGCGCGGATCCTGCTGTGTCAGCGCCAGCAGGTAATGCGCGATGTGCGCGGCCGCGCCGCTTATCGCGAGCGCCTGCCCGAGGCCGAAGGACGCGGCGATGGTGATCAGCAGCGGAATGTCCAGGCTCTTGCGCGCGGATGTGGCCGTGCAGCAGCGCGCGAGGATCATCAGTCCGGCAGCCACGAAGGCCGCCGGCGCGAGCGGCAGGATGTTCAGGCCCGTGGCGAGCACCATGCCGAGCAGGATCAGCCAGGCGAGCCAGCTGCGCCCATAACGCGGGAACACCGAGCCTTCGATAGGCCGGAGCAGCAGGAAATCGCGCGAGTTCTCGTGGCGCTTGGGGAAATCGTGATCGGTTTCCAGCAGCAGCGTGTCGCCGGGCTTGAGCTCTATGTCGCCGATCTTTTTCTGGATGCGCCGGCCGTCGCGCGCCACTGCCACCACCACCGCCGAGTACGCCGAACGGAATTTGCCGTCGCGGATGGTCTTGCCTACCATCGGGCAGCTCGGTGCGATCACCGCCTCGATGAGCGTGCGGCTGACGCGCGGCGAGTGCAGCTTGAAAATCTGGTCGGTGGCCGGCTTCAAGCCCTTGATGCCCTGCAAGTCCACGACCGAGCCGGTGATGCCGGCGAACACCAGCCGGTCGCCGCCCTGCAGCCGCTCCTCCGGTCCGATGGCCGGCAGAATCTTGCCGGCGCGTTCGATCTCGACCAGGAACAGTCCCGGCAACTGGCGCAGGCCCGCGGCCTTGATGCTCAGGTTTTCGAGCGGGCTCCCGGATTCGACCATCATTTCTACGGTGTATTCGCGCGCATCTTGCAGCTGCGTCATAACCGGCACGCGCGGCGGCAGGAGCCGGCGGCTCGCGAGCAGTACGTAGCCGATGCCGACGAGCGCGCAGGGCACGCCGATCCAAGCGAGCTCGAACAGGCCCATGCCGCGCAGGTGCGCCTGCGAAGTCAGCAGACCGTTGACCACCAGGTTGGTGCTGGTGCCGATGAGCGTGCAGGTGCCGCCGAAAATCGCGGCGTAACTCAGCGGAATCAGGAGCTTGGAAGGCGAGATACCCTGACGGCGGGCCCAGTCGTTGACCGCGGGCAGCAGCGTCGCCACCAGCGGTGTGTTGTTCATGAAAGCGCTCAGGCTCGCGACCGGCAACATCATGCGAATCTGCGCTTCGGCGACCGAGCGCGGCTGGCCGAAGATGCGCCGGATGAGGTAACCCATGGCGCCGGTCTCGCGCAGGCCCGCGGCCACCACGAACAGCGCGGCGATGCTCAACACACTGTCGTTGGCAAAACCCGAGAACGCCTGCTCCGGAGTCACCACGCGGAACAGCATGAGCACGGTAATGGCCGCGACCATCACCAGATCGGTGCCCACCGAGGTGGTGGCGAGCGCAATCAGGCACAGTACCGTGACCGCGATGGCGACCCAGGCGTCGAATGGCATGCCGGTTCCTTGGGTTGATGCGGGGCTTGGCGTACAATCCGCAGCCCGTTGTGCCTTTGTTTGCGGCTGCGGACGCCGCACTTAAGGTAACATCCGCGACGGCGCACGCAAACCCGATCGCGTTTGAATTCCCGGATTGCATGGGGGAAAGGACGGTTATGCGCAAGATTTCCGTGATTGGTCTGGGCTACGTGGGCCTGCCGGTGGCGGTCGCCTTCGGACACCGGGCCGAAGTCATCGGCTTCGATGTCAAACCCGAGCGCATCGCGGAACTGAAAGCCGGACGCGACCGCACCGGCGAGCTTTCGGACGCCGAACTGCGGCAAACCCGCATTTTGTTTACCAACGACACCGCGGATTTAAGGAAAGCCGATTTCCACATCGTGGCGGTGCCCACGCCGGTGGATGTTGCCAACCAGCCGGACCTGACACCCGTACTCAAGGCCTCTGTATCGGTGGGCAAAGCGCTCAAGCGTGGCGACATCGTGGTGTACGAATCCACCGTCTATCCCGGCGCCACCGAGGAGGACTGTGTGCCGGTGCTGGAGCGCGAATCGGGCCTGAGGTGCGGGGTGGATTTTTTCGTGGGCTACAGTCCCGAGCGTATCAACCCCGGCGACAAGGCGCATCGTTTCACCACCATCAGGAAAGTCGTGGCCGGCCAGACGCCGAAGGTGCTGGAGATCGTGGCCGAGGCCTACGCGAGCGTGGTCGAGGCCGGCGTGCACAAGGCGCCGAGCATCAAGGTGGCGGAGGCTGCCAAGGTCATCGAGAACACCCAGCGCGATCTCAACATCGCGCTCATGAACGAACTGGCGCTGATTTTCGACCGCATGGGCATTGACACGCAGGCGGTGCTGGAAGCGGCCGGCACCAAGTGGAACTTTCTGCCGTTCCGCCCCGGACTCGTGGGCGGCCACTGCATCGGCGTGGATCCGTACTATCTCACGCACAAGGCCGAGAAGATCGGTTATCTCCCGCAGGTGATTCTGGCCGGCCGGCGCATCAACGACAGCATGGGGCGCTTCGTGGCGCAGCGCACCATCAAGGAACTGGTGCGCGCCGGTCATGAACTGCGCGGCGCCACCGTCACCGTGCTGGGCCTGACCTTCAAGGAAAACTGTCCGGATTTGCGCAACTCCAAGGTGGCGAACATCCTCGCTGAATTGCGCGATTTCGACGTGCGGCTCCAGGTCTCGGATCCGCTGGCCGACCCGGCGGAAGCCGAACACGAATACGGCGTGAAACTCGTGCCCTTCGAGCGTCTGCAACCCGCGGATGCGCTGGTCGCCGCCGTCGCCCACGAGCAATACCGCGGGCTCGATGCGCCGGCGCTCAAGCGCCTGCTCAAAAATCCGCCGCTGGTGATGGACGTAAAGGCCATGTTTCCGCGGGCCGCACTCGAAGCGGCCGGCATCCGCGTGTGGCGGCTGTGAATCTGTACTTGTTGTTTCGGTTTTGAGTGCGTGTCGCGGCTGAAGCCGCTCCCACAACCGGGAGGCGTCGCGCTTTTTGGCAAGAGCATCTGACAGATTGAGCGACGCATGATCACAAGGCACACCTGAGGTCCCCCCCTCTTTCGGACTACGCGATCCTGCTGCGTCCGAAAGTCCGGGGCAGCCGTCAGTGGCTGCCCGCTCGGGGCATCGCCCTTCGCCTCCCTTTGCAAAAAAGGGTGGGTTCCGCGCACCCTTTCGCGAACGGGCAAGCGCGCTTCCCCCCTTTGAAAAGGGGGGCAAGGGGGGATTTGTAGATTTGTGGTGGCACAAATCCGGTAATTGGTTCGAGGAATTTTTGGAGTGAGTAATGGGCGGAATATTAGTAACCGGCGCAGCCGGGTTCATCGGATTTCATCTCTGCACGCGCGTGCTGGCCGACGGCCTGCAGGTCACCGGACTCGACAACCTCAACGACTATTACGACGTCACTCTCAAGGAGGCGCGTCTTGACCGGCTTAAGAAATCCGCGAACTTCGATTTCGTAAAGCTGGATCTCGCCGACCGCACGGGCATGGCGGCGCTGTTCGCGCGCGTCCAGCCGGAAATCGTCGTGAATCTCGCCGCCCAGGCCGGGGTGCGCTACTCGCTCAAGAATCCACACGCCTACGTGGAAGCCAACCTCGCCGGTTTCGTGAACGTGCTGGAAGGCTGCCGTCGTCACAAGGTGCGGCACCTGGTGTATGCCTCTTCAAGCTCGGTGTACGGCGCCAACACCCGCATGCCGTTCTCGGTGCACGATCACACCGATCATCCGCTGTCGCTTTACGGCGCCACCAAGAAAGCCAACGAACTCATGGCGCATGCTTACAGCCATCTGTATAAGCTGCCTGCGACCGGCCTGAGGTTTTTCACCGTGTACGGACCCTGGGGCCGCCCCGATATGGCGCTGTTCCTGTTCACCCAAGCCATTCTCGCGGGCCGGCCCATTGATGTTTTCAACCAGGGCAACATGCGCCGCGACTTCACTTATATAGATGACATCGTGGAAGGTGTGGTGCGCGTGATGGCGCAACCGGCGGTTCCCGATCCCGCATGGTCGGGGGAACGACCGGAACCGGCTTCGAGCCGCGCGCCGTATCGCGTCTTCAACATCGGCAATAACCACCCGGTGGAGCTGGGTTATCTCATCGAGGTACTGGAAAAAGCCCTGGGACGCAAAGCCGAAAGGAATCTTTTACCGATGCAGCCCGGAGACGTGCCCGCGACCTACGCCGACATTGACGATCTGGAAGCCGCCGTCGGCTTCCGTCCGCGGACCTCCATCGAGGAGGGCGTGCGGCGCTTCGTGGAGTGGTACCGCTCCTATTACGGCGATTGACCGGTTTTGCTGTCGGTAGATACGCTCCGCAGAACGCTGCCGCCAGTTTCCAGCCTGCCGTCCAAAATTGCTTTCCCCCTTTGAAAAAGGGGGGCGAGGAAGGATTTGATGGTTTGGAATCGCGGCGGGAAGATGCCTTTGACTAAGAATCGCGGCGAGTATCGCCGCTTCCACCAGACGGAGGCTGCCGCAATGATTGGGTGGGAGCGATAGTATTGCATTCCGGTGGGAGCGACGGTCTCCGTCGCGATGCCTTTGATTTCCATCCCCCCTTTGAAAAAGGGGGGCGAGGGGGGATTTTGAAAATCCACCCCCTTTCAGGCTTCGCATTCCGGCTTCGCCTGAAAGTCCAGGGTTGCCGTCCGTGGCAACCCGCTCGCTGCTTCGCAGCTCGCCCTCCTTTTTCAAAGGAGGGGGCTAAATCCGAAGGTTGCCATGACCGGTTGAAGCTGCTTTCTTCCGTGCCTCCCCATTTGAAAAAGGGGTTGGCACCATGGGGCATGGATTCGTCCCGATCGGCAGCAACTCGCCCGCTTCGCCGGTCGGCCGCGGCACAGCGGCCGGCGCTCAGCGATTGACCGCCTGGCGTTTTTCCCGCGCCGTCGTGCGCGGCGCTCCGCGTTCGAGTACGCGCTTCAGAAATCGGCCGGTATAGGAATCGCGTTGCGCCGCGATGTCCTCGGGTGTACCGGTCGCCACCACGCGGCCGCCGCCGTCACCGCCTTCGGGGCCGAGATCAATCACCCAGTCGGCGGTCTTGATGACATCCAGATTGTGCTCGATCACCACCACCGTGCTGCCGCCGTCGCGCAACTGTTTCAGCACGCGCAGCAACTGGTCAATGTCGTGGAAATGCAGGCCGGTGGTGGGCTCGTCCAATATATAGAGAGTGCGGCCGGTGTCGCGCTTGGACAGTTCGCGCGAGAGCTTCACGCGCTGGGCCTCGCCGCCCGAAAGCGTGGTGGCGTTCTGGCCCAGCTTGAGGTAGGTGAGCCCGACGGCGGACAGGGTCTCGAGCTTGTGCGCGACCGCGGGCACGTTGGCGAACAGCGCGAGCGCGTCCTCCACCGTCAGGTCCAGCACCTCGCTGATGTTCCTGCCCTTGAAGCGGATGTCCAGGGTCTCGCGGTTGTAGCGCTTGCCCTTGCACACGTCGCAGGCCACGTACACGTCCGGCAGGAAATGCATCTCGACCTTGATGACGCCGTCGCCCTGGCAGGCCTCGCAGCGTCCGCCCTTGACGTTGAAGCTGAAGCGTCCCGGCGTGTAGCCGCGTGCGCGCGCTTCCGGCACTTCGGCAAACAGTTCGCGGATCGGCGTGAACAGCCCGGTGTAGGTCGCCGGATTCGAGCGCGGCGTGCGCCCGATGGGCGACTGGTCAATGTCAATCACCTTGTCAATCTGTTCAAGACCCTCGATGCCGTCGCAGGGCGCGGCTTCCCCGGAGGCGTCATTGAGCTTGCGCGCCGCGTAACGGTACAGCGTGTCATTCACCAGCGTGGATTTGCCGGAGCCGGACACGCCGGTGACGCAGGTCATGATCCCGAGCGGGATTTCCACCTCAATGTTTTTCAGGTTGTTGCCTTGCGCCTTGCGGATGCGCAGGGTGTGCTTCGGGTCGAAGGGCAGGCGCAGCGACGGGATCTCGATGCGCCGGCGCCCGGCCAGGTACTGGCCGGTGAGCGAGGCCGGATTGGCGATGATTTCGGCCGGCGTGCCCTGAGCCACCACCCGGCCGCCGTGCGCCCCCGCGCCCGGACCCATGTCGAGCACGTGGTCCGCGTGGCGGATGGCTTCCTCGTCGTGTTCCACCACGATCACGGTGTTGCCGAGGTCGCGCAGGTGTACGAGCGTGCCCAGCAGGCGCGCGTTGTCGCGCTGGTGCAGTCCGATGGACGGCTCGTCGAGAATGTACATCACGCCCACCAGCCCCGAGCCTATCTGACTCGCGAGGCGGATGCGCTGGGCTTCGCCGCCCGAGAGCGTGTCGGCGCCGCGATCGAGCGACAGGTAATCCAGGCCCACGTTCACCAGAAACGAGAGCCGTTCGCGGATTTCCTTGACGATCTTGCCGGCGATCTCGCCGCGCCAGCCGGGCAGTGCGAGCTTCTCGAAAAACGCCAGTGCGGCGCCCACCGAGCGCCGCGAAACCGCCGGCAGGTTCTCGCCGCCCACGAACACAAAGCGCGCTTCTTTTCTCAAGCGCGTGCCGTCGCACTCCGGACACGGACGGCTGGAAAGGTATTTCGCCAGCTCCTCGCGCACCATCTCCGACTCGGTCTCGTGATAGCGGCGCTCCATGTTGGGAATCACACCCTCAAAGACGTGCTTGCGCGCAAACGTACCGCCACGCTCGTTCACGTAGCGGAAGGCAATGACCTCGTCGCCGCTGCCGTACAACACCACTTTGCGAATCTTTTCAGAGAGCTCGTCAAACGGCGTTTCAATATCGAAGCGGTAATGTCTGGCCAGGCTCTGCAGCAACTGGAAATACCAGGCGTTGCGCCGGTCCCAGCCGCGCACCGCGCCGCCCGCGAGCGACAGGTGCGGATTGACGACGATGCGTGCCGCATCGAAGAACTGCTTCACGCCCAGACCGTCGCAGGCCGGACAGGCGCCCACCGGATTGTTGAAGGAGAACAGCCGCGGTTCCAGTTCCGCGAGACTGTAGCCGCAGACCGGACAGGAAAACCTGGCGGAAAATACCAGCGGCCGGCGCCGGGGTTCGTCCATGAAGGCGATGAGCGCGCGGCCGTCGGCCAGGCGCAGCGCGGTCTCGAAGGACTCCGCCAGGCGCAGGCCCACGTCCGCCCGCAGCTTGAAGCGGTCCACCACCACTTCGATGCTGTGTTGGCTGCGCAAGTCCAGCTTCGGCGCCTGCTCGAGTTCCACCACCTCGCCGTCAATGCGCGCACGCACGAAGCCCTGGGCACGCAGTTCCGCGATGAGTTCGAGGTGCTCGCCCTTGCGCTGCTCGACCACGGGCGCGAGCAGCATGAGCCGGGTGTCCGCGGGCAGGGCCAGCACCTGATCCACCATCTGGCTCACGGTCTGGGCGGTCAGGTCCATGCCGTGTTCCGGGCAGCGCGGGATGCCGGCGCGCGCGTACAGCAGGCGCAGGTAATCGTGGATTTCCGTGACCGTGCCCACGGTGGAACGCGGATTGTGCGAGGTGGATTTCTGCTCGATGGAAATCGCCGGCGACAGGCCCTCGATGTGATCCACGTCCGGCTTTTCCATCATCGAGAGGAACTGGCGCGCGTAGGCCGAAAGCGACTCCACGTAGCGGCGCTGGCCCTCGGCATAGATGGTATCGAAGGCGAGCGAGGACTTGCCCGAGCCCGACAGTCCGGTGATCACGATCAGCCGGTCGCGCGGCAGGTCCACGTCAATATTGGCGAGGTTGTGGGTGCGTGCCCCACGGATGCGGATGCTGTCCATTCGAGCCCTGAAAAAAGTGCGAACCGTTTACTATACGCCGCCGGCCAAGTGCGGCGCAAAATACGCGACCGCCGCGCGTTTGCTTTGTAGGAGCGGTGCTCCGCACCGCGATGTTGAAACGGGTGGGGTAATCGCGGCCCGAGACGGCCGCTCCTACGGGCGGATGGATTTGGTGGAATCGCGGCCCGAGACGGCCGCTCCTACGGGGGCGCGCACATTTGACACCGTTACAACGATGTATATACAATTTTATTGGCTTGCTGCTGCCGGAGAAGCCCGACATGACCGAACCCGCTAAATTCACCACCACGATTCAGCCCTGGGGGAACAGTCTGGGCTTGAGAATCACCCGTCCGCTGGGTGACATGGCCCGTCTCAAGAAGGGCTCGAAAGTGACCATTGAGGTTGTGGAGGGCGGGCTGTTGGTCAAATCCCATACGCCGGCAAAAAAGCGCTTGCAACTGCCCTACACGGAGGCCGAGCTGGTCAGCGGGCTGACGCCCTCCCGAGCGCATGCAGACGAACTCCCCATTCCGTTGTCCGGGGAACTGGGGCCCTGAAATGCCGCAGTATGTGCCCGGGCGTAATCACATCGTATGGCTGGATTTCGAACCAATACGCGGGAAGGAAATCGGCAAATATCGCCCTGCCCTGGTGTTGTCGGGACAGGCATATAACAAGGCAACGGGATTGCTGATTTGTTGTCCGATTAGCACCAGCATCCGCGGTGCGGCGACCGAGGTTCCAGTCGCCAATCTCGACAAACCCAGTGTGGTGGCTTCCAACCTGATTACCACACTGGATTGGAAACAGCGGCATGCCAAGCATATTGTCGACGCCGAGCCGGGTGTGATGGAGGCGGTCCTATTGAGACTTATCCCGCTGGTAGGCATGGACAAACTACTGCTGGGTCATGGATAGTTTGATGAGCAAGTTTGAGTTCCGCGTAGTTTTCCCGATATGAAAACAAAGTAATCTATCCGCATATCGGACAGGTGGGATTGTCATGAACTACAAGGGAATCATCCTGGCAGGTGGCAGCGGCACGCGGCTTTATCCGGTGACGCGCGCGGTCAGCAAGCAATTGCTGCAGGTCTATGACAAGCCCATGATTTACTACCCGCTCAGCGCGCTGATGCTGGCGGGCATCCGCGAGATCCTGGTGATCTCCACGCCGCACGATCTGCCGCGCTACCGGGAGCTCCTGGGCGACGGCAGTCAATGGGGTCTCAGTTTCAGCTACGCCCCGCAGCCGAAACCCGAAGGGCTGGCGCAGGCTTTCATCATCGGTGAGCGCTTCATCGGCTCCGGACCCGTGGCCTTGGTGCTCGGCGACAACATTTTCTACGGCACCGGCCTGGCGCAGCAACTCACGGCCGCAACGCGACAAGACAGCGGCGCTACGGTGTTTGCCTATTACGTCAATCAGCCCGAGCGCTACGGTGTGGTGCAGTTTGACGCGGCCGGCAAAGTGCTCGGCATTGAGGAAAAGCCCAAACAGCCCAAGTCGCATTATGCGGTGACCGGCCTGTACTTTTACGACAGCCGCGTGGTGAGCATCGCCAAGTCGCTGCGGCCTTCGGCGCGCGGCGAACTGGAAATCACTGACGTCAACGAACGCTATCGTCGGCAAGACCGCCTGCGGGTGGAGTTGATGGGGCGCGGCGTGGCCTGGCTCGACACCGGCACCCACGAGTCGCTGCTCGAGGCCGCGAATTTCATCGCCACCATCGAGAACCGTCAGGGCCTGCAGGTCGCCTGCCCCGAGGAGATCGCGTTCAGCCAGGGTTTCATTGACCGCGCGCAGGTGCTGAAGCTTGCCGCACCCCTGAAGCAGACCGCGTATGGTGAATATCTCCTGCGACTGGTCGCGCCTGAGGTCCGCTGATGGAATTCCTGCCGACCAGCCTGCCGGACGTGGTGTTGATCAAGCCCCGCGTATACGGTGACGCGCGCGGATTTTTCATGGAAACCTGGGAAGCAAACGTATTTGCGGCGTCCGGGCTGGATGTAAAGTTTGTCCAGGATAACCATAGTTTGTCAGTTAAAAATACCCTGCGCGGCTTGCATTACCAGATCCGGCACCCCCAGGGGAAACTGGTACGCGTCGTAGCGGGCGAGGTGTTTGACGTCGCCGTGGATCTGCGCCGGCATTCCCGCAGCTTTGGAAAATGGGTGGGGGCGACATTGTCGGCGGACAACAAACATCAACTCTGGGTGCCTCCGGGATTTGCCCATGGCTTTCTGGTGCTGAGTGAAGCGGCGGAATTTGTGTATAAATGCACGGACTACTATGCCCCGCAACATGAGCGTACGTTGATCTGGAACGACCCCGACGTTGGTATCGAATGGCCGTTGGGAGCAGGTCAAATGCCGCTACTGTCGGACAAGGATCAGGCAGGCGCACTGCTGCGCAAGGCGGAGACCTATCCGTGAAAGTGCTGATCACCGGCGCCGCCGGCCAGTTGGGCCGCGCCTTGCTCAAGACCGCGCCGGGGACCGTCGAAATTCAGGCGGCCGGCCGCGAGCTGGATGTCTGCGTACCGGCGGCACTGGCCGACGCCGTGCGATCATTCAAACCCGCGCTCATCGTGAATGCGGCGGCCTACACGGCCGTGGACCGGGCCGAATCGGAGCGCGACCGCGCGTTCGCCGTGAATGCGGACGGTGTGGAGAATGTGGCGCGCGCGGCGCACGCAGGCGGCGCACGCTTGATACAGGTCTCGACCGACTTCGTATTCGACGGGCGCAAGTCTTCGCCTTATCTGCCGGAGGACGAAATGCGGCCGCTGAATGTCTATGGCGCGAGCAAGGCCGAAGGCGAAAAACGTCTGCGGGCGTTGGCAGGGGCAACCGCCGTGATCGTCCGCACCGGCTGGCTGTACGCGGCCAAGGGGCAGAACTTCGTCAACACCATGCTGCGGCTGATGCGCGACAAAGACAGTCTGGGCGTGATTGCCGATCAGGTGGGCACGCCGACCTGGGCGGAAAGCCTGGCGGAAGTCATCTGGAAGATCGCCGGGGAGCCGAAGATGGCCGGCACGCACCACTGGAGCGACGCCGGGGTGGCGAGCTGGTACGACTTTGCCGTCGCCATCCAGGAAGAGGCGCTCGCCGCCGGGCTGCTTTCCCGCGCCATCCCGATCCGGCCGCTCGCGACTTTTGAATACCCGTTGCCCGCCCGGCGCCCCGCGTACAGCGTGCTGGACAAGCGCTCCATGATGCTGGCGACCGGTATGATGCCCAGGCACTGGCGCGTGAATTTGCGCACCATGCTCGGAGAACTACGCAATGCGTAGGCTGCTGGTCACCGGCGCTGCCGGGTTCATCGGCGCAAATTTCGTGCAAAGCACGTTCCCCCCTTTGCAAAGGGGGGCGAGGGGGGATTTCGTGGGAGCGACGGTCTCCGTCGCGATGCCTTTGATTCTCATCCCCCCTTTGCAAAGGGGGGTGAGGGGGGATTTCGTGGGAGCGACGGTCTCCGTCGCGATGCCTTTGATTCCCATCCCCCCTTTGCAAAGGGGGGTGAGGGGGGATTTTCCGCGCTCAGCAGTTGACTCCCGGTATTTTGTCAGGCGCTATAAGGATCTTGCGCATGCGTAGGCTGCTGGTTACCGGCGGCGCCGGGTTCATCGGCGCAAATTTCGTGCACTACTGGACCGCGCAACATCCGCAGGATCGCCTCGTGGTGCTCGACGCCCTGACCTACGCCGGCAATCGGGCGAGCCTCGATGCCGTGCGCACTCATCCGCAATTCCGCTTCGTCCACGGCAACATCTGCGATGCCGGGCTGGTCAATAAATTGTTTGACGAAGAACGGTTCGATACCGTAGTGCATTTCGCGGCCGAGTCCCACGTGGACCGTTCCATCACCGGCCCGGATGCCTTCGTCGAAACCAACGTGATCGGCACGCACGTGCTGTTGAAAGCCGCCCGGCGCGCCTGGCTGGATACCAAGAGCGCCGCCGGTGCGCACCGCTTTCACCATGTTTCCACCGACGAGGTGTACGGCAGCCTGGGGCCGGAGGATCCGCCGTTCACGGAGCGCACGCCGTACGCGCCGAATTCCCCGTACTCCGCCAGCAAGGCGGCTTCGGACCATCTGGTGCGCGCTTACCACCACACCTACAGCCTGCCGGCCACGATCAGCAACTGTTCCAACAACTTCGGCCCGTATCAGTTTCCCGAGAAGCTCATCCCGCTGATGATCGTGAATGCGCTGCACGCCAAGCCGCTGCCGGTGTACGGCGACGGCGGCAACGTGCGCGACTGGCTGTACGTCACCGATCACGTGCGCGGCATCGAATTGGTGCTGGAACGGGGCCGCGTCGGCGAAACCTACAACATCGGCGGCGGCAACGAGCGTCGCAATATTGATCTGGTGAACGAAATCTGCGGTTTGCTGGACACGGCGTTCCAATCCTCACCGGAGCTGGCAGAAGCTTTCCCCGATTGCCCGGCAGCTTCTGGCCACGCCACGCGCGAATTAATCAGCTTTGTGACCGATCGCCCCGGTCACGACCGCCGCTATGCGATCGACGCCGGCAAGATTTCCGCCGAGTGCGGTTACCGTCCGGCGGATGCTCCGGCCGTGGCGCTCGGGAAAACCGTGCACTGGTATCTTGCCAACTGCCAGTGGTGGCGGCCGCTGTTGCGGAACGCCTGAACTGCGCGGCGCACATTGACCGCATGTTAAAAATGCGATCATAAAGTGTTCGTGGGAGCGATGGTCCCCATCGCGATGCCTTTGATTCCCCCCTTTGCAAAGGGGGGTGAGGGGGGATTTGATGGTTTGGATTCGCGGCGTCGCGATGCCTTTGGCTAAGAATCGCGGCGAATATCGCCGCTCCCACGGGGTCGCTGTAGTGGCAATGATTCAGTGGGAGCGATGGTCCCCATCGCGATGCCTTTGACTAAGAATCGCGGCGAGTATCACCGCTCCCACGGGGAGCGCTGTAGTTGCAATCGGCGTACATTTGCTTAGACGCCCCATGACAAAAACCGCTTCCATGACCGGCACCGAACGCCGCGCCGCCTTGTCGCTGGCCGGCATTTTCTCGCTGCGCATGCTCGGGCTGTTCATGATCTACCCGGTGTTTGCGCCCTGGGCCCGGACCCTGCCGGATGCCACGGCCGTGACCATCGGCCTCGCGCTCGGCATCTACGGCCTCACGCAGGCGCTGCTGCAGATTCCCTTCGGCTTTCTTTCCGACCGCATCGGACGCAAGCGTGTGATTGCCGCGGGCCTCGTGCTGTTCGTGATCGGCAGCGTAATCGCCGCGCTCTCGCCCTCGATCTACGGCATCGTGCTCGGCCGGCTGCTGCAGGGCGCGGGTGCGGTGGGTTCCGCGGTGCTGGCGCTGGCCGCGGATCTCACGCGCGAGGAGCACCGCACCAAGGCCATGGCGATCATCGGCATGACCATCGGCGCGTCCTTCGGCCTGGCGGTGGTCGTGGGCCCGGTGTTGAACGGCTGGATCGGGGTGCGCGGCATCTTTTGGTTGACCGCGGTGCTCGCGGTGCTCGGCATCCTGGTGCTGTACGCGCTGGTGCCGCGCCCGGCTGCCCCTGAAGTGCATGCCGAGACGGAAGCGGTGCCGGCGCTCTTCAAGCGCGTACTCGCGGACCGCGAACTGCAACGCCTGGATTTCGGCATCTTCATCCAGCACGCGGTGCTGACCGCGAGTTTCCTGAGCGTGCCCTTCGTGCTCCGGCAATCCGGCATCGCGCTGCCTGACCAGTGGTACGTGTATCTGCCGGTGCTCGTGGTCTCGGTGCTGCTGCTCGTGCCGCTGATTATTTTGGCGGAGCGCGGGCGCATGAAAGCCGTATTCCTCGTCTCGGTCGCACTGCTGGCCGCCGGCCAGTTGCTGCTGCTGTTCGGGCGCGCGAGTCTGCCGCTGGTGGTCCTGGCCTTGCTGGTGTTCTTCACCGGCTTCAACGTGCTCGAATCGATGCTGCCGTCGCTGATATCGCGCCGCGCACCCGCCGACGCCAAAGGCACGGCGATGGGCATTTATTCTTCCTCGCAGTTTTTCGGGATTTTCGTCGGCGGCGTGCTCGGCGGCTGGGTCGAAGGCACGTGGGGCCTGAACGGCGTGTTCGGATTCTGTGCCGCGCTCGCAACGCTCTGGTGGCTGGCGGCCTGGTTCATGCAGCCGCCCGCGGTCAGACGCCCTCCCCCTTTGAAAAAGGAGGGCGAGGCGTGAAGGACGTTCCCCCCCTTTGAAAAGGGGGGCGAGGCGTAATGCGCCGAGCGGGCAGCCATGGGCACATCGCGAAGCGATGTGCGGGAGACCAGGGATGGTCTCCCTGGACCCGAACACGGAGCAGGATAGCGAAGGGATCGGGGTTGCCCTGGACTTTCGAACGAAGCACGATAGCGAAGTCCGAAAGGAGGGGGATTTTGAAAATCCTCCCCCGCCCTCCTTTTCCAAAGGAGGGAGTCAAACCCGCTTGCTGTGTCGCGGCTC
>JAGXAZ010000121.1 GCA_018971365.1 Gammaproteobacteria bacterium
GGGCCAAAAAGGGCGGGTGATGCTATAGCGATTCGAAATGCGGCGCAAGTGACATTGGTCATGTTTCTGCGCGCAGCAGTTTCCGCAGACGGCTGGCGGTACCGGCATCGCGGCGCGCTGATTCCGGTGCCGCGGGACTTGCGGGCACTTCAGCGTTTTTCAGGCAGTTCCCCGGCCAATTCAAGGTGACGGCTGATCCGGAATGCCGCATGCACACGTGCCTGAATACGCCCGTTGGTGCCAATGAGGTAACTCACGCGCCGGACTCCGAATCCCAGCGGCCCGTCGCAACCGTAGGCGCGTATCACGCGTTTGTCCGCATCGGAAAGCAGCGGGAAAGGCAGTGCATGACGCTGGCGGAAGCGGGCATGGCTGGCGCTGTCCTGCGGGCTGATGCCGATAACGGCGGCACCACGATGTTCGAGTTGCGGCTGCAGGTCGCGGTAACCACAGGCTTCCCGCGTACACACCGGCGTAAAGTCCGCGGGATAGAAGTACAACAGCACCGGGCCGCGTGCGAGGCATGCCGTCAGGCGCACCGGTCTGGCGTCCTGGTCCGGGAGTTCGAAATCGGGTGCGGGATCGCCGACGTGCAGCATGCAGGTAGATTCCGGCGCGGGCCTGAAAGGGTGCACTGATATAATGCGCGCATTTCGGGCGTGAACTACCGGGAGCAACATGAAAATCACCGTGCACGGCAGCGGCTATGTCGGTCTGGTGAGCGCCGCCTGTTTTGCCAGCATGGGCAACGAGGTGCTGTGCGTGGACGTGGACCACGCGCGCGTGGCGCGGCTCAAACGCGGCGAAGTGCCCATCGTCGAGCCCGGCCTGGATGACCTGCTGGCAGAAGGCCTGCAGAGTGGCCGGCTGCAATTCACCGACCAGCCGGCGGCGGGCGTGCAATTCGGCCTGTTGCAGTTCGTCGCCGTGGGTACGCCGCCGGACGAAGACGGCTCGGCCGATTTGCGGCATGTCCTGCAGGTAGCGCAAACCATTGGCGGGCACATGCAAAGCGAGAAGATCGTGGTGCACAAGTCCACCGTGCCGGTGGGCACCGCGGATCAGGTGCGCGCGGTGATGGCCGCGGAGTTGCACAAGCGCGGCAAGGCTTTGCCTTTCGACGTGGTCTCCAATCCGGAATTCCTCAAGGAAGGCAGCGCCGTGGAGGATTTCAACCATCCGGATCGCATCGTGGTGGGCGCAGAAAGTGCGCGCAGCATTGAAGTGATGCGCACACTGTATGCGCCGTTCACACGCAACCACGAGCGCCTCATGCTCATGGCGGTGCGCGATGCGGAATTCACCAAGTACGCCGCCAATTCCATGCTGGCCGCGCGCATCAGCATGATGAACGAGTTTGCCGACATCGCCGAGCGCCTGGGTGTGGACATCGAGCAGGTGCGCAAGGGCATCGGCTCGGACGCGCGTATCGGCTATGCGTTCCTGTACCCCGGCGCGGGGTACGGCGGCTCCTGTTTTCCGAAGGACGTGTCCGCGCTTACGCGCACCGCCATCAAGGCCGGACACCCGCCGCTGCTGTTGCAGGCCGTGGAAGAAGTGAACCGCCGCCAGAAGCAGATGCTGTTCGGCAAGATCCAGGCGCATTTTGGCGGCAAGCTGCAGGGACTGACGCTGGCACTTTGGGGGCTGGCGTTCAAGCCCAACACCGACGACATGCGCGAGGCGCCGAGCCGCGTGCTCATGGAAGCGTTGTGGAAAGAGGGCGCGCAGGTGCGTGCCTACGATCCGGCCGCGATGGCGGAGGCCCGGCGCCTGTATGCGAAGCAGCCGTTGCTGAGCCTGTGCCAGACTCCCATGGAATGTCTGGACGGAGCCGACGCCTTGGCGGTCGTCACCGAGTGGCCTCAATTCCGCAGCCCGGATTTCGAGGACATCAAGCGCCGCCTCAAGCGCCCGGTGATTTTTGACGGCCGCAATCTGTATAGCCCGCAGCAACTGCGGGCGGCAGGTTTCAGCCATTATTCCGTGGGCCGTCCCGCCGTTACTGCCTGACGGAGTGCCGCACCGCGGATGGCCGATCCCTCAGTGCGCGTGCGCCTTGCCGTACCTGCGGCGCTGCAGACACACGCCGACGGCCAGCAGCAGGCCTGCCAGAGTCGCCGCACTCAGCCCGCCACCGCCACCGCTGTTGCCGCCCGGAGCGGGCGCCGGGGCCGTCGCGTTGACGGTGACGACCAGCGTGGCCGGCGCGCTGTTGACGCCGAACTCGTTGGTGCAGGTCAGCGTCACCGTGTACTGGCCGAAAAACTGGAAGGTGACCGTGGGATTGGGCGTGCTCGCATCCGGAACGCCGGAGGCGGCGCCGAAATTCCAGGTGTAAGTGACGCTGCCGGGCGCGCCGTTTGCCGAGCAATTGCCGGTAAACGCCAGCGATTGTCCGGCGCTGATGGTGCTGTTTGCGGACGGGCTGCTGATGCTGGCAAGCGGCGCCGGATAATTGGATCCCACGGAGCGCGCTGCGTTGGGCAAGCCATATCCGTAAACGCCGTTGGGGCTGCCGCTGCCCAGTGGCGTGGCGCCGTCCTTCAGCAGCACGTACGGGTCAGCGCTCGGATATCCCGATTCCAGCAGCGCGATCAGACCCGCGATGTGCGGTGCGGCCGCCGAGGTGCCGTAGAACGGATTTGGAAAACCACCGGCTCCGGTGATGCTGACGCCGTCCACACCCACAAAATCCGGTTTCATGCGCGTGCTTGCACCGCTGGCCGGTTGAAAGAAAAATACCGGGCCCTGCGAACTGTAGCTTTCGATCTGGTAAGTGGGATTGTTTTGTGCGCTCACGGCGCCGGCGGTCACCTCGTAGGGATAAGGCAGCGCGGATTGGCCGTAAATACTGCCGGCGGCGATTGCGGGTTGCATGTTGATCTGGAAATTTTTGGTGTAGGCCCACACTTTGATGTGGCTGTCGGGGCTGCCGTCTCCTGGAGCATAGAGTATCTCGAGGCTTACCGCGGCTATATTTCCCGTGTTGTTGGTCCAGAAATTGCCCTGGATCGGTTGTGGTCCGGGCGTATTTGTCGGCCCGGCCGTGCCGCTGTACGGACAACTGTCGGGCGCGGGCGGTGAAGCCGCGGTACCGAAATTGACCCCGATATTGCACGCCAGCACATTGCCATTGGCGTCCAGCAGCACGACATCGTAATCATTCGGATCATTCGGCGTGGTACTGGTAATCTGATTGCTCGGCACCCAGGTGTCTCCCCATTCAACCATCCAGCTGAGCGTGTCACCGGCCTGTACGCTGATTTTCAGTTGCGTAACCGGTGTGCTGCCGGCGCTGAAATTCTGCATCTGACTGTAGGTGATGCCGTTGATCTTCACGGGATTTCCGCTATTGACCGCGGCATTCGGGAGGTCGAGTGGTTTCCAGTTGCCCGACCAGAATCCCCGGGCGTCATTGCCGGCGGCCGTCACGAGCCGGACGGCGGGATTGGCAATGGAAAAGTTTTTTACGGCCGTGGCAAATCCGCCGTCGGTGAACATGGCCACCCCCGGGAAACCGAGATCGTCAACGATCACCAGATTGCTGTTGCCGAATTGAGCTACGAAATCATTCAGGCAGGTGACGAAGTCCACGGTGGTTTGCGGGCCGCAAAATCCGAGCTGCACCCCGGGCGCGAGATCGTAAACAATCTCCATCATGGCGGTACCTTCATCGCCGGAACTTTTGAAAGTCCCGGCATTGTTGGGATCGTTCCAGATGGTGGCCGGCAGATCCCCGGTGCTCTGGGAGGCGGCAATATGGTCGTCGCCGTCCGAAATCACGCCCACGGCAATACCCTGGCCGTTGAAACCGGTGAGCTGTCGGAACTGGGCGGCGCCCAGAATCGAATCGCCCTGGGTGTCCACCGACCCGGTGCGTGTCAGCGCGCTGCCCGACGGGGCGCGCTTTACCACGGCGTAATGTGGCAGCGTGACGCGCGTAATCCCGGGAAGCGCGGCGGCGGCAGCCAGCCTGTCGGCCGGTATCCAGGCCTGCACTACACGGAGTTCGGGGTTGGTCACCGTATCGGTCGCGCCGAGCGCCGCCAGCGCCTGCATGCCGGGTGTCGCGCCGTGCGCGTCGAAATGCAGATATACCTGCACTTGACCGGCGGCATTCCAGCGCGCCTCCAGCGGCGAGTTCCGGCGAAACAGCTGGCGGGTGAGGGCCGGCGCCATCAACGGTTCTATATTCCGGTGGGCGGCGGCGTGCGCAATGACGGCAAGTTGCGGTGCCAGCTTGCCGTCAGGCGCAGAGGTGTTCGCCCAGGCCATAACTGGCAACACGGTGACCGCCGCCACGATCAAGAACGGCAGAAGCCTGTTTTTCATTGGCCGGTTCTCTTTAACGTGGTTTGGCATAGTTTGGAGGCGTGATGTAGGTAACGAACGGCAAGGCTGCGAGCTTCACCAGATCTGAGGCGCTTAGCCAGCCCTGGACGATGTGCATCTCCGGGCTGACCACGGTGTCCTGCAGGCCGTGGCCCGCAAGGACGGTCACCGCTGCGGTCGATGTGTCACTGACATGGACGTAAACCTGGATGCGTCCCCGAGCGTCGCTGCGCACCGGGCCGTTCGCGGGCAGGCTGTCCCCACGTTGCAATTGCTGCGCTGCGTGCAACAGGACGGGAGAGATTTTGGCGGAAGCGCTCGCGTCGTAAACGGTCATTACCGGAGGCGTCGCGCTGCAGGCGGCGAACCATAATGCGGACAGCGCGAGTCCCGCGATCCCAAATTTGTGATGCCAGTGCATGGTGCTTGCCTGCCTGAGTTCACTCATTGGCCCGCCCCGCGGCCGTTGCCGGGAAAAGCCTAGCATAATCCGTCACGCATACCGGCCGACGGCCTCTTGTCGGCAAATTGGCCGCGTCCGGACCCGATGCTAGAATGCGCGCGCCGGGGCGGTAGCTCAGCTGGGAGAGCGTCGCGTTCGCAATGCGAAGGTCGAGGGTTCGATCCCCTTCCGCTCCACCAATTCCCTGTTTCCAGCATAATGCAGTCGGGTTCGCCCGGCTTTTTTGCCTGCCTTCCGGTAGCTCAGTTGGGCGACACCGGTGATTTCATCGAGATGCCGGTGGCATCTCGATCCGGTCGAGCGCAAGGCACGACGCCGAGCCGGAGACTTGGCAAGGATGGCTGGTATTGCTAAGGGCGTCTGACAATATGTACGGTAGTGATTACCCGGTACAGGTAAAATCCCCACTTGTCCCCCCCCTTTGCAAAGGGGGGGCGCGCTTGGCGCGCGGGGGGATTTGTCACGAACGGTCATATTGTCAGGTGCTCTAAGGTAATCGTGATTTGTTTCGTCCCGGTAGCTCAGTTGGGTGAGGGCGGTGCTTTTATCGAAATGCCAGTGGCATCTCGATCCGCCCGAACGCCCGGACAGGGCGAGAAGCACTGCTTCGAGCGGGCGCACAGGGAGGTGCGCCCTGGACCACAAGCGAAGCAGGAATGCGCAGCGCAGGGGGCCGGGCTGGCTGACCCACCATGGATGGTCCCTGCTGCCGAGGTAATGAATTTTGTTTCGTCCCGGTAGCTCAGTTGGATAGAGCATCCCCCTCCTAAGGGGAAGGTCGGCGGTTCAACTCCGCCCCGGGACGCCACCCTGGTTTGGCTGGTTTGCCGTAAATTCTCGCATGGACATCGAGCGCTTCACGCATCCGCTGCCGCTGCCCGAGTTTTATCTGCGCTACGCGGAGCGCCGGCCGTTGATCGTGCGCAGCGAATCGCTGGCGCAACTCGGCTGGCGCACGCATCTTTGGGATGACGATTATCTGGACTACAAGGCAGGCGCACACACGGTGCTGGTGCTCAAGCGCAGCCGCAG
>JAGXAZ010000122.1 GCA_018971365.1 Gammaproteobacteria bacterium
TTGCTGGCCATGGGCAGCGCCTTTGCAGGTCCGTCGCCGCAGACCACGACCTTTCTGGTGTCCGCCAACGTCATCAAATCGTGCAATATTTCGGCGACGGCGCTGGCCTTCGGCACTTACGATCCGCTGGCTGCCACCAACACCACCGGTACCTCGACGGTGAGCGTGGAGTGCACCAAGACCACGGTAGCCATCATTGCGCTGAACGGCGGTGTGAACGGCACCCTGGCCCAGCGCATGATGAAGGACACGGGCTTGTCCACCGACCTGCTGAACTATCAGCTGTACACCACTGCAGGTAACACGGCCGTGTGGGGTGATGGCACCGGCGGCACTTTAACCCAGAGCTATATCAGTGCCAGCGCCGCAACCGTGCAGCCTTTCACCGTGTATGGCACCATCCCCAGTGGCCAGAACGTGACGCCGTCGAGCGTGGCGAATTCCTACCAGGACACGATTACGGTCACGGTCACGTTCTAAGTCCCGTCCGGTCCTTGAGCGGAAAAGAGTCATGCGCAAGGTGCTTCTCCTGGTAATCATGCTGTTCGCGCCCTTCGGGGCGCGAGCCGCTTCCTTCCAGGTAAATCCCATCCGCGTGACACTGTCCGCCGCCCAGACCACGGGCGTGCTGCGCGTCACCAACAGCAGCGACAGTCCCACCGTGGTGCAGTTGCAAATCGTGGCATGGTCCCAAGCGAACGGTCAGGACGTGTACACGCCGAGCCGCAACCTTCTGGCCACCCCGCCGATTTTTACCGTGGCGCCCGGGAGCCAGCAAGTGGTGCGCGTCGGCATGCGCACTGTTCCCGATGCCAAACAGGAAACCTGCTATCGGCTGTTTCTCACGGAAGTGCCGCCGGCGCCTGGAGCGGGCTTCCACGGAGTGCAGATCGCCCTGCGTATCGGTATTCCGGTATTCGTGGAACCGGCGGTCGCGACGGCTCCTGCACTGCAATGGTCGGCCAAACGACTGTCCGACCGGGAACTCGCCATCAGTGCCGTCAATACAGGCACGGCGCACATCGAACTCCTCAAGTTGAGCGTGACTCAAAAAGGCCACAGCATTCCGCTCCTGCAGGAATTCGGCGGCTACCTTCTACCTGGCTCACAACGCACCTGGAACATCAAACTGGCGGCGCCGCTGGCAGCGAATACTCCGCTGGAGATTACCGCGGATACCGACGGGGGCAGCCTCCATGCACAAGTCGCCTCTGGAGCTTGACGCCGTCGTCTGCACGGCGCGCTGTAATTTCAAGCCTGATCTTCCCAAAACTTTCCGGCACGGCCCGTTTCCGGCCGTAACGGTTTGAGCCATGGCTGGGGGCTCGTTCAGCCGCGCCCACGCGCTGCGATTCGGCCTGGTGCTGGCCGCCGCAGTGACGCTCGCCAGCATTCTGCTGGCGTTGCACCGTTGCTCGCAGCAACCGTCCGCGCCGGCCGTTTCATCGCACCCAAGCGCGCACCCCTCGGTTGCGGCCCCCACTGTGCCGGCCAAGCCCATAGTGCGGCCGGCCACTTCACAGCCGCCCCCGACAGCGCGCGCGTCGCGGCCGATACGCGCCGCAGGGGCGGTCCGCTCCGCGGCGGCTGGTGCGCCCGCAATGGCACACCCCGCGATTCCGGCTCGCGCAGTCCCGACCAATCCCGCCGCGCCCGCTTCAACGGCCACTGCCACACAAGCAGCGGCAACCACCACGCCCATTGAACTGCTGCTGGAAGTGCACCTCAACCAGCAACCGTGGCACGAGACCGATATTTTTCTCGGCTTCGGCACCGCCCCGGACAAAAATCTGTACGCCAAGGGCGCCGACCTGGAGCGCTGGCGGCTACGCCTGCCCGCTGTCCAACCGTATGAGTATCAGAGCGAGAAGTATTATCCATTGGATGCGATTCCCGGCCTGACCTATCATCTGGACGCGCTCACCGAGAGCCTGTGGATTACGGCACCCCCCGGCGCCTTCACCGGCTCGGTCGTGGACGGTCTGTTCACGAATAATCCTGAGCCGCAGCCCACACCGTTCGGTGGTTTTCTCAACTACGATTTCCTCGGCACCCGCAGCTCCGGCCTGACTTCGATCAACAGCCTGTTGCAGGCCGGCGTGTTCAACGACTGGGGCGTGGGTACTTCGAGCTTCATCGGCCAGAACATCAATCACGCCCACAGCCAATGGACGCGGCTCGACACGGTGTGGACGCATGACAACCCCGACAACATGACCACGCTGCAACTCGGCGACAGCATCACCGACGGCGGCATGACCGGCCTCGCAGTACGCCTGGGCGGGGTGCAGTACGGCACCAATTTCTCCACCCGTCCGTATTTCATCACTTTCCCGCTGCCGGTGATCGGCGGCCAGGCGGCGCTGCCCTCGACGGTGCAGTTGTACGTCAACGGCGTCCTCAAGGAATCCCAGCAGGTGCCGCCCGGTCCGTTCTCGGTACCGGCGGTGCCCGTGGTCACCGGGCCCGGCACCGCCACGCTGGTGGTGCGCGATCTGCTCGGCCGCGAGCAGGTGATTTCGGAATCCTTCTATGCCAGCTCGAATCTGCTGAAATCCGGGCTCGACGATTATGCGTTTTCCGCCGGCAAGCTGCGCGAGAACTACGGCCTCGCGAGCAACGACTACGGGCCGTTTGCCGCCACCGGCCTATTCCGCCACGGCTTCACGGATGATTTCACCGGCGAGCTGCGCGCCGAGGGTTCCACCGGCCTGCAGGACGCAAGCGCCGGCGCCAGCTGGGCGGCTCCAAAAGCGGGCATATTCAATGCCGCTTTGGCTGCAAGTCACAGCGCGCTCGGTGAAGGTGTGCTGGGACTCATCGGCTATCAGTGGCAGGGCGAAACCTTCAACGCCGGCCTCAGCTCACAACTGGCGAGCCCGGGTTTTACCGAGCTGGGCTACAACGGTCTGCCGGCACCGCGCAAACAGATTACCGCCAGCGTCGGCGCTTTCCTGGGCCGCGCCGGCTCGGCTTCGCTCGCCTACCTCGATCAAAGCTCGCCGCTGTTCGGCCACACGCGACTCCTGACCGCAAGTTACGGCGTCAACATCGGCAACCGCGGCTTCTTCAGCGCCAGTGCCTATCACACACTCACCACCAGCAGTAACGGCGTGATCCTGATGTTCACGCTGCCCTTCGGCGAGCGCAGCAACGTGAGCTTCGGCGTGCAGCGCCAGAACAACGTGGACCAGGGTTTTGCCCAGGTGCAGGAGAGCCTGCCCGCAGGCACCGGCAGCGGCTACCGCGTCAGCGCACAGCTTGGACCGGACGCGTTCAACCAGGCGGAATACGATTATCAGAACAACGTCGGCACCTACCGCGTGGGCGCGCTCAACGTCGCCGGCCAAAGCAGTTATCAGGCCGAGGCCAGTGGCGGACTGGCCTTCATCGGCGACGGGGTTTTCCCCACGCGCCAGATCAACGGTGCGTTTGGCCTGGTGGAAGCGCCCGGCATTCCCAATGTCACCGTGTACGCCGACAACCAGCCGGTGGGCGTCACCGACAAGAACGGCGACGCTCTGGTCCCCAATCTGCGCCCTTACCAGAACAACCCCGTGAGCCTCGACGCCCAGAGTATTCCGTTGAGCGTCCAAATCAACACGCTGCAACAAAACGCGGTGCCGCGCTTCAACAGCGGCGTGATCGTGAAATTCCCGGTGACTTCGCAGCGCGGCGCCACGCTCACCATCAAGCTCGCCGACGGCAAGCCGTTGCCGGCCGGCGCCACGGTACAAGTCGTAGGCCAGACACAGGCTTTCCCCGTGGGCCTGGACGGCGAGGTATATCTCACCGGCCTGCAAGTCCATAATGAAATCGAGGCAAGCTGGGATCACCAGAGCTGTAAGATCAACGTAAGTCTGCCGCAGACCAGCGATCCGTTGCCGGATTTGGGAACTTTCATTTGCAAGTTGGCACCACCATGAAAAGCAAACGCCTTTGGATGCAGGTACGTCGGCCCGTCTGCGCAAGACCGGCACGCACCAGTCACCGGTGGCTGCCAATGGCCGCGGGCCTCGCTGGCTTGCTGATGGCCGCTGCTCTGCACGCCGCACCGAGTTGCACCATTAGTTCCACCGCGGTGAATTTCGGCAATTACAATCCCTTGAACGTAGCTTCGGTCACCGGCACCGGCACGCTCAGTTTCCAATGCCAGCCCGGGATCACCGGAGGAGGAATTTCCTATACCATTTCGCTCAGCAGCGGCAGTGGTACGTATGTGCAGCGCACTTTGACCAGCGGGGGGAATGTACTGAATTACAATCTGTATACCGATTCCACACTCACAACGGTCTGGGGAGACGGGAGTTCAGGATCTACCACGGTCTCGACAACCGTCTCGCGACCGCGGGCGAGGGCAGGCGTGACGAATACTGTTTACGGTAATATTCCCGCGCAACAAGACGTGATCCCGGGCAGTTACACCGACACCATCACCGTCACGGTGACGTTCTGACTGTGCGCGCCTGCGTGGTACTCGCGGTTACTCTGCTGGCTTGGGGAGTCGCATTGGGCATGCCAGCGACATCCCAAGCGGCATCTTGCACGATCATAGCCAATCAGATGAAATTCGGCAACTACGATCCGCTGAACGCTACGCCGTTGAACCGTACCGGCCGCATCATCGTCCGATGCAGCGGCGCGGGAACCGTCACCGCAGCACTCAGCACCGGTCAGAGCGGCTCGTATAACCCGCGTTACATGCTGAGCGGCGCGACCGGTGATCAACTCGATTACAACCTTTACACCAATGCCGCACGCAACATTATCTGGGGCGACGGGACCGGCGGCACCCTGACGTCCAGCCAGCTGTTCAACAACAACCGCGTGCGGCTGAACGTGTACGCGCGGGTTCCCGCCCGGCAGGACATCGCCCCCGGCAATTACATAGACAACATCACCGCCACCATCAGCTTCTGAAACTGAACCGTGGTCTCCCCTCTTGGAAAACGTGCATTTGTCGGATTCATAAAATCCTCCCCGCCCTCCTTTCTCAAAGGAGGGAGCTTATGATTCGTGGTTGGCAGCGACGATAAATTGTGGGAGCGGCGGACCCCGCCGCGATACCAACATAGATCGCGCCGGATAGCCACACCGACTATACTTTTGAACGACAGCCCAGCAAGGATTGGACGCATGACCCGAATTCTGATTGCCGACGACCATACGCTGTTCCGTGCCGGCGTGGTGAAGCTGTTGCAGGGTCTGGCGGAAGTCGAGGTGGTGGCCGAGGCGACCAGCGGCCGTGAGGCCGTGCAACTCGCGGGCACGCTGCATCCGGATATCGTGATCATGGATCTGCAAATGGACGACCTGAACGGTTTGCAGGCCACCACCCAAATTCACGCACAGTCCCCCGACATCCACGTCATCATCCTTTCCATGCACGCCAACGAAGAGTACGTGCACGAGGCGCTGGCGGCCGGAGCCTCCGCTTATGTGCTGAAGCGCGCCACCCCCGATGAGCTCAAACTGGCGATCGCAGCGGTGGCACGCGGCGGCACCTATCTCAGCGCCGCGGTATCCCAGCAGGCCATCGAGGGGCATGCCGGCCAAGCCGCGCATCTCACGCCGCGCCAAAAGCAGATCCTGCGTCTTATTGCCGAGGGCAAAAACGTCAAGGGCATCGCTCTGGAACTGCAACTGAGCGTCAAAACAGTGGAAAGCCACCGCGCCGAAATCATGCAACGCCTGCGGATTCCGAATGCCGCCGCCCTCATCCGTTACGCGGCGCGGCTCGCGCCGCTCTCAAACAAATGAACGCGGGCGCAGCTGAATTCTTAATACTTGATGGTCAAGAACAGCGGCGCATCGCCTG
>JAGXAZ010000123.1 GCA_018971365.1 Gammaproteobacteria bacterium
TGCGATTTTCGAATTGAATCCGGCGCCGTTCTGTCTGCTGGACGAAGTGGACGCGCCGCTGGACGAGGCCAACATCGGCCGTTTTGGCGATCTGGTGCGCGGCATGTCCGATCGCGTGCAATTCGTGTTCATCACGCACAACAAGACCACCATGGAGATGGCCAATCAGCTCATCGGCGTGACCATGAACGAGCCGGGGGTATCGCGGCTCGTGGACGTGGACGTGGACGAAGCGGTGCGCATCGCGGCCATGTAAGATGTGGCAACTGCGGCTGATCATTCTGCTTATCGGTGTGGTGTTCATCGTGCTGGTGTATCTGTTGTCGCGCCAGCGCCGGCAGCACCGTGCGGAGCTGGCGCGCACTGAACCCAGCCTGGATGAGGGTGCGGCGCTGGCGACCGCGGAGGAAATCTTGACGTCTCATCCCGCGCCCATGCCCACGCTGCCCGGCGGCACACCGGAACCGGGGGCTCGCCAACTGATTCTCGCGCTGCATGTGATGGGTGCGGAACCCGACGGATTCGACGGCGCGCACGTCCTCAAGGCACTGCAAGTCAACGGCTTGCACTACGGCCAGTATCAGGTGTTTCACCGCGTCACCGAGGATCTGCAACAAACTCCGGTGTTCAGCGTGGCGAGCCTGGTGGAGCCCGGAGTGTTGCTGCCGGAACGCCTGTCCCACCAGCGACTGCCCGGGCTGACGCTGTTTCTCGTGCTACCCGGCCCGCAGGATGGTGTGGCGGCATGCGCCGACATGCTGGCCACCGCGCGCAACCTGGCGCGGGTGCTGGGAGGGACGGTGCTGGACGAGCGTCGCCAGCCGTTGACTCCGGAATCGGCGCAGCAGATCCGGCAGCGAATCCTGGAGTTCCAGCAGCAGCCGTCGTTTCCGGATTGAGCCGCAGGCGGCGGGATGCGCATCGTGTTGGGATTGGCGGCATGAGCGATCGGCAGGGCGCCGAACAGAGGCTGCGCAGCCTGCGCGACGCGCTCCATCATCACAATTACCTGTATTACGTGCTGGACGCGCCGGAAATTCCGGACAGCGAATACGACAAGCTGTTCCGCGAATTGCTGGAGCTGGAACGCGCATTTCCCGATCTGTGCACGCCGGATTCGCCGAGCCAGCGCGTGGGTGCGGCCCCGCTCAGGGAATTCGGCGAAGTGCGTCACGTAGTGCCGATGCTGTCCCTCGAAAATGCCTTCAGCGACGACGAGGTGCGCGCGTTTGACGCGCGCGTGCGCGAGCGTCTGGGAGACGACGAGCCGGTGACGTACGCAGCCGAACCCAAGCTCGATGGTCTGGCGATCAGCCTCACGTACGAGCATGGAGTGCTGAGCCGCGGCGCCACGCGCGGCGATGGCAGCGTGGGCGAGGATGTCACGCCGAATGTGCGCACCATCGCATCCGTGCCGCTCCACCTGCAAGGCAGCGGCTATCCCGCCGCATTGGAAGTGCGCGGCGAAATCTACATGCCGAAGAAAGCGTTTGAGGAACTCAACCGCCGCCAGCTAGAACGCGGCGACAAAGCTTTTGCCAATCCACGCAACGCCGCGGCCGGCAGTTTGCGGCAACTGGATTCGCGCATCACCGCCTCACGCAATCTGGAATTTTTCGCCTATGCCTGGGGCGAAGTGCGCGCGAGCGCATGGCCGGATACTCACAGTCAGGTTTTGGCGCGCTGGCGCGACTGGGGCCTGCGCACCAATCCCGAAAACCGTATGGTGCACGGCGTGCAGGGTTGCCTGGAGTATTTTCGAAGAATGAGCGGCAAGCGTGAAAGCCTGCCGTACCAGATCGACGGCGTGGTTTACAAGGTTGACCGGCTCGACTGGCAGCAGCGGCTCGGCTTCGTGGCGCACGCACCGCGCTGGGCGCTGGCGCACAAATTTCCCGCCGAGGAGGTCACGACGCGGCTCAAGGCGGTGGAATTCCAGGTGGGCCGCACCGGCGCCCTGACGCCCGTGGCACGGCTGGAACCGGTATTCGTGGGTGGTGCCACCGTAAGCAACGCCACGCTGCACAACATGGACGAGGTGCTGCGCAAGGATGTGCGTGTCGGTGACACCGTGATCGTGCGTCGCGCGGGCGATGTGATCCCCGAAATAGTGAGCGTGGTGCTGAGTGAGCGTCCCGCGGATGCGCGACAGGTGAAAGTGCCCGTGAAGTGCCCGGTATGCGGCGCACACGTGGAACGCGAAACTCGCGAGCGGACCAAGCAGGGCAATACCGTAATCGAGGAATTGGCCGCGTGGCGTTGCACCGGCCGCCTGGCATGTTCCGCACAGCTCGCCCAGGCCATCCTGCACTTTGCGGGCCGGCGCGCGCTCGACATCGAGGGCCTGGGCGAAAAACTGGTGGCGCAGCTGATTGCGGAGAAACTGCTGCGTTCGCCGGCCGATATCTATGCGCTGAGCCATGCACAACTGGCGGGATTGGAGCGCATGGGTGACAAGTCGGCGGAGAATCTGTTGGCGGCGATTGCCAAGAGCAAAACCACCACGCTCGCGCGCTTTCTGTATGCAATGGGCATACCGGAGGTGGGCGAGGTGAGCGCGCAGACCCTCGCAGGCCATTTCGGCAGTCTCGACGCCCTGCAATCTGCGGCGTTGCAATATGCGGCTGAGCTCACACAGGCGCGGCGCGACGCAGACCGGGCGCTGACCAAAAATCTGGCCAACAGCGCGTTGCGCCAGGTTCCGGATATCGGTCCGGAAGCGGCCGCCAGTCTGGCGCAGTTTTTTGGCGAACCCCACAACCAGACGGTCATTCGCGCGCTGCGCGCGGCCGGCGTGCATTGGCCGGAAGGCCCGGTGCGTCGCGCCGCAGCCGGGCGCCTGCATGGCAAGAGCTTCGTGCTGACCGGCGCGCTGGCCGGCATGAGCCGCGAGCAGGCCAGGGAACGCATTCAGGCGCTGGGCGGAAAGGTCACCGGCAGCGTTTCCCGCAATACCGATTACCTGGTGGTGGGCGCGGAGCCGGGCTCCAAGCTGGCCGAAGCGCGCAGGCTCGGGGTGCGCGAATTGAACGAGGCTCAGCTTCGGGATCTGCTCGACTCCTGATGCCGGATGCGCGACCTGGATATAGAATGACCCCCGCAATCGTACGGTGTGAAGCTCCCGGAGACTGAAGGTGCGCACTGGCGCATACATTCCGCTTTTGACAGTGGCACTGTTGTTGGCGTCATGCACGGCCATCCTCACGCCCATGTATGGCGTGCGCGAGGGACAACTGGCACCGTGCCCGCCCAGCCGGGATTGCGTGTCCTCCAGCGACACGGATCCTGCGCTGTACATTGCACCCCTGACTTATACCGGCACCCGCACCCAGGCCAGCGCCGATCTGCTGCAGGCCATCAATATCGTAGGCCAGGCACGCATCGTGTCCAACCACCGCAATTATCTGCGCGTGGAATACCCCATCAGCAATCCCGCGGAGCGCGCCGCACAGTACTACTATCAGCCCGCCAACGCAGTGGACGACGTGGAGTTTTACCTGGTGCCGGAACGCCACGTGATTGAAATCCGATCCATTGCGCAGCTCGGCTTGTTCGACGTGGGTGCCAATCGCGCGCGTCTGGAACAGATACGCTCGGCTTTCGAGAAGCTCCAGCACCGGCACTGATTGCGCGGCTCACAAACGAAACGGCCAGCTTGCGCTGGCCGTTTCTGTCTGATCACAAGCGTTTGGGATCAGCGCTTGGTTCCGGCGGCCGGTGCGCGCGTTGCGCTTGGCGCTGGCGCATTGCTGGCGGCGCCGGGGCTGCTCACGACGACCTTGGCATCCTGGCGCAATTTGTTCACGTAGGCCTCGACTTGCTGGCCTTCGAGGCTGTTGGTGAGCTGATCGCGCACGGAATCCAGGCTGGGCGGCGGCGTGCTGCGGGTGTCCTCCAACTGGATCACATGCCAGCCATACTGGGTATGCACCGGCACCTTGGTGTATTCGCCCTTCTTGAGCTTGGCGACGGCGGCGGAAAACGCCGGTACCATCTGATCCGGACTGAACCAGCCGAGCTCACCGCCCTGTTTGCCGCTGGCGTCCGTGGAATATTTCTTCGCGAGCGTGGCGAAGTTGGCGCCATGGTTCAACTGGTTGACGATAGCCTTGGCCTGCTGTTCGCTGGCCACCAGGATGTGGCGTGCGCGGTACTCGGTACCCGGCATGGACTTGGTGCGCGCCGCGTACTCCGCCTTGATCTGATCTTCAGTGACCGGATGCTGCGTCAGATACTGCTGCACGAGCTGCTGCGCAAGCAAGCCGGTGCGCTGGATGTTCAGATCCGCGGCCACGGTGGCCTGTTTTTCCAGTCCGGATTTCTGTGCGGCCTGCGCCAGCACTTCCATGTCAATCAGGCGATTAAGCACCAACTGGCGGCGCTGCGCATCGAGTTGCGGTTCCTGGCCGCCCGCCAGGCTGCGCACGTAGGCGCGGAACATGTCGTTGGTGATGGGCACGCCGTTGACGGTGGCCAGCACCGTGGAAGTGTCCGCCGAATTCTGCTGGCCGCCACAGGCGGCGAGCATCACGACCGCGGCAATCAAAGTCAGGGAACGAAGTGCATTACGCATGGAGAGTCCTCGTGGGTGAAAAACATCAATGACATTCGTCGGGTGCGAGCGCCTGAATGCTGAGTGCGTGAATGTCGGCCTGCTGCAGATCGCCGAGGGCCGCGTAAACCATGCGGTGGCGCTGCAGCCGGTCTTTGCCGGCAAATGCGGCAGCCACGATGCGCATGGAATAGTGACCGCGACCGGCATGCGCGTGACCGGCGTGGCGCGCGCCATCGTCGCGGATTTCCAGCTGCAAGGGCCGGAATTCGGCCTGCACGTGCGTCTGCAGATATTGCAGACGCGGGTCCGGAGCGGTGGTGTCCAAGGCGGCGCTCAGGGTAGAGTCTTGAGGAAGGGCTTGACGGCGACCTTGGCATAAACCCCGGCGGCCGCATAGGGATCGGCATCCGCCCAGGCTTGCGCCTCGCCCAGCGAGGCAAATTCTGCGATCACCAGGCTGCCGGAATAACCCGCCGCACCGGGCGCAGGCGCATCAATCGCCGGATGCGGTCCGGCGACCAGCAGCCGGCCTTGCTGCTTGAGCGCCTCAAGACGCTGCACGTGCGCCGGCCGGGCCGGAACGCGCCGCGCGAGGCTGCCGCTCGCGTCATCGGAAAGAATCGCGTACCACATCAGGAGATCCTCTGCACTTGCACGTGGCGGCTCATGTACAGCGCCTGGGCAATAACGAAAACCAGCATCGCGCCGGTGGACCACCACACTTTGAAATTCATCCAGGCGGCGGTGTCGTAATGGTAAATCACGTAGACATTGGCACTGCCTAGCAGGATGAAGAACAAGGCCCACAGCAGGTTCAGCCGGCGCCAGATTCCAACCGGCACGCGTATCTGTGCTCCGAGCATGCGCTCAATCAGGGTCTGGCGCATGAATTGTGTCGCCAGAAACACCACGCCGAACAGCCACTCGACGATGGAAAATTTCCATTTGATGAACACGGCATCGTGAAACACCAGAGTCACGGAGCCCAGCACCACGGCCAGGATCGTGACCGCCAGCGGCAGGGCTTCGAATTTGCGGCTGTGCCACCAGGAGATCGCCAGCACCAGCACGCTGCCGGCCATGAGCACGCCGGTGGCGAAGAAAATGCCTTTCCACAGGTAGCTCGCAAAAAACGCGGCGAGCAGCAGGAATTCCAGTACAGCGGACATATGACGTTAAACGGCCAAGGTTCGATATCATAACGCATTCGCACACCGGGCTGCGGCCGGATACCTGCATGAACCGGGGAACATGAGCCAGT
>JAGXAZ010000013.1 GCA_018971365.1 Gammaproteobacteria bacterium
CACGCGCCGCGGCGTGCCGCTGCTCATGGTGAGCGCACGCTTGTCGCCACGGGCGCTGGATCGTTACCGGCGCTTTCGCCGGCTCATGCGCCGCGCCACGCGACAGGTGGCAATGATCGCGACGCAGACCGAGGGCGACGCCGAGGGTTTTCGCCAGCTCGGCGCAGACCCCGAACGGCTGTGCGTGGGCGGCAATCTCAAGTTCGACCTGCAATTCCCCGACACGCTGATGAGCGAAGGCCAGGCGCTGCGCGCCGGGCTGTTCCCGGCCGCCACGGTGATTGTTGCGGGCAGCACGCGTGAAAATGAGGAAAGCCTGGTGCTGCAGGCCTTTCAGGCGCTGCTTGCCAAACAACCGGACTGCACGCTGGTGTTGGCGCCGCGCCATCCGGAACGCGGTGCCGCGGTGGCCGAGTTGGTCAAGGCATTGGGCTTGAGCGTGCGCCGGCGCAGCGCGGGCGCCGTGCCGCTCAAGGCCGGTCAGGTGCTGGTGCTGGATACGCTGGGGGAGCTGCCGCGTTTTTACGCGGCTGCCGACGTGGCCTATGTGGGCGGCAGCCTGGTACCGGTGGGCGGCCACAATCTATTGGAGCCGGCGGCCCTCGGTGTGCCCGTGTTGGCAGGTCCGCATCTCGACAACGTGACGGACATCGCGGAACTGCTGCGCGCTGCCGGTGGACTGACCGTCGTGCCCGATGCCCCGGCGCTCGGCCAGGCGTTCCTGTGGCTGGCGGCCAATCCGGTCACGCGCAAACACATCGGTCAGGCGGCGCAACAGAGCGTGATTGCCAACCGCGGCACGCTCGCCCGGACCATGAAATTGGTGGACGAACAACTCGCCCGGTCGTGACCGGGCGCAGTGCATACCGAGATTACCGGACGGGCGCGCCGGTCAACCGCCGGCACCCGGCGGCGGCACCGCGGTTGCCGCCTCGGGAGCCAGACCCATGGAGTTCAGGTCCGGGGTGGGTGCGGGTACCAAGAGGAGCGCATTGAGCTGCTGCAGGTCCTTGGGAGTCAGGATGCCGGCTGCCTGCTTGAGCGTCAGTACGCTGATCAGATAGTTGTCGCGGCTCTGGGCGAACCCGGTCTGGGCGGTGGCCAGATTCTGCACCGCCAGCAGCACGTTCACGATGGTCTGGGTGCCGACGCGCAAACCGGTCTCAGTAGCCTGCAATGAAGTCTGGTTGGATTTCACCGATTGACGCAAGGCCTGCACCTGGGAGATGCCGGTGAGCACGCCGAGATAGGCCGTGCGCGCCTGCTGAACCGTCTGGCGCGTCACCAGTTGTGCCTGGTCCTGCGCGGCATCGTATTGGTGCTGCGCCTGGGTCACCTGCGCGGTCACGCCGCCGCCGGAGAACAACGGCATGCTGAAATTCAGCATGAGCAGCTTCTGGTTGGTTTGGAAGGTATTGAAGATGGTACCGGTCGCGTTGTTGCGACCGTAACTTGCGGTCAGGCCCAGAGTCGGGAGGTGGCCGGCACGCTTGATGGAGACGGTGCGCGCGGCGACTTCGGCCGCGGCCTGTGCGGCCATGAGGTTGGGATTCTGTTTGAGCGCCGTGTCCACCCATTGCTGCGCGCTGGCGGGGTCCGGGCTGTGCAACGGCATGTCGGGAGCCGGTTCCTGCAGCTCGCCGACCGGTTCGCCGGTGATGGCGCGCAGTGTTTCTTCGGCGTTGATGGCCTGCTGGCGCGCGCCGATTTCGTTCGCCACCGATTGATCATAGGCGGCCTGCGCCTGTTCCACGTTGGTAATGGCCACGGTGCCGACTTTATATTGGGCTTTGGCCTGTTCCAGCTGTTTACCGTTGGCCTCGGTGGCGGCATGATCGGCGGACAGGGTGTCGCGCGCGGTGATCACGTTGAAGTAGGCGGTCGCGGTGCGCACGATCAGGTCCTGTTGTGCGGCCAGGTACTGGGCTTCGGCCTGCGCTACCGACGCATCCGCCTGCTTGATGTTTTCCCACGCCGCCCAGTTGAAGATCGGCTGGGTCAGTTGCAGGCCATACTGGGTATCGCGGCCCGGCGTGCTATTGTAGACGTTGCCGAGGATCGGCTGACCGGTCGGCGTGGTGCCCGTTTGATTGAGCGAGGTGCCGTAAGTCGTGGACCAGGACTTCGAGGCGTTCAGGCTCAGGTTCGGCAGATAGCCGGCGCGCGCGATCGGCTGGTTCTCGAGCGTGGCCTGATAATTGGCCTCGGCCTGCTGGAAGGTGGGATCGTTCTTGAGTGCGAGCTGATAGACGTCCCACAGGTCCGCGCCGCGCGCCGGAGTGGCGGCGGCGAATCCGGCCGCTGCGAGGACGACCAATAGACTGCGTACTGCGTTCACCTGAACTCCTGTCCCGCGGGTGTATTAGTTAGATATAACACTTAAATCATGAGCGGCGCAATGGGCGCCGGCAATACTGCAAAATTTTTTCCCAGGCGCCGCGTGTGTACACAGCTGGTGCCGCCACTCAGTAGCGCGGCATCTGCGGCGCAAGATCCGTGGCCCATGCCTCGATGCCACCGGCCAGATTGATGGCTTGGCTGAAACCACGCGCCTGCAGGAACGCGGCTACCTGCCGGCTGCGGTTGCCATGATGGCAGAGCACCACATAGGTCTGCTGCGGATCCAGTTCCGTGAGCCGTGCGTGCAGTTCGTCCATGGGAATGTGCAGGCAATCGGGCAGATGCACGCGTTCATATTCCCAGAGTTCGCGTACGTCCAGCAGTTTCAGCGCAGCACCGGGTTTCGACTGCAGCTCCATCACTTCACGCGGCGTCAATGAGCGTACCGGCACCTGCATGCCCTCAGAAATGGAAAGCCGCGGGCACGGGCGCATTTACCAGCGGCGGCAGTGAAGTTTCGAACAGGCTTTCACGTGCCCAGGCGGTTTCCGTCACGCGCGTGATCAGCAAGGCTTCCATGATCGGCGGCTGGCCGGCGATGACAAACAGCCGGCCGCCCACATTCAGGTGCTCGGCGTAGTGTGTGTCATAGTCCGGCAGTGAGCCGGTGACTGCAATCAGGTCGAAACGCCGGGTCACGCCGTCCAGTCGTGTGGCGTCACGGGTTTCCAGGAGCGCATTGCGGATGCCGAGATCCGCGAGCAGCCGGCCCGCTGCGGCGGTGAAATCCGCATGAATGTCCAGGCTCAGGACCTCGCCCGCCAGTCTCGCAAGGCAGGCCGTCATGAAACCGCTGCCGGTGCCGATCTCGAGCGCGCTCTCGTTGGCTTGCGGATCCAGCGCCTGCAACAGTCGGCCTTCCACCTTGGGCGCCATCATCACCTCGCCATGCGCCAGGGGTATCTGCATGTCCGCATAGGCCAGCTTGCGGTAGGCCGGTGGCACGAATCGATCGCGCGGCAACACGTCCAGCAGCTCGAGCACCCGCAGGTCCAGCACGTCCCAGGCGCGTACCTGCTGCTTGACCATTTGGGTGCGCGCGAGTTCAGTATCCATGAGGTTTCCCGCCAAAAAACAGTCCGAAAGGGCCGCCAAGCGTAAGGACTTCGGCCAAGCTTGGCAAGGCGCGGCCGCATGTCCGAATATGTGCCTGCGCCTGCCGAGCCTGCGGCAACTCTAGTGGACGGGCACGGCAATCGCTACCGGATTGGGATGAAGCGTGGCCGGCATGGGGCGAGCCGCGGGTTCCGGGTGCAGCGGCGGGCGTCCTTGACGATGCAATGGTGTGACAATTGCCGGGTTCCGTGGCAGCCGGATAAAGCGAGGCACGAGTGTCCACTGACGGCAGGGATTTCAGGATGCGCTACGTGGCGTACGTCGTCCTCGGCTGGATCATCCTGTCGCTGTTGTGCGCGCCGGGGTTTTACCTGCGGAGCGCGGCGGCCGGAGAGACGCCGTATGCGGACACGGCGCTCGGCGCCGCGTTTGTGGCCAGCTTGGGCTGGGCGATGTCTGCCTTCCTGCTGCTGGTGTTCAGCGCCTGGCTGAATCGCCGCCGGCTGCGCACTGTCGCCTGGCTCGGAACCCATCTGGCCTTGGGCGTCGTGCTGGTGCTGGTGCTGCTGCTTCTGATGCGCTGGTGGAGCTGGCCGGTGCTGGGGCTCGCGGACGTGTTGCAGATGCCGGATTTGTCCGCGGCGCTGGCCGTCGGCTGGCCGCGCGGCCTGGCTCTGTACACCGCGCTCTGGTGTGTGGTCCAGATCGGAGGGTCGTGGCGCCGGTACACGCGCCTCAAGGCGCAACTGGTGAGCGCCGAGCTGCGCCGCCTGCGCACCCAGCTTAATCCGCATTTCCTGTTCAATACGCTGAATGCGATTTCCGAGCTTGGCTATACGGATCCCGAAGCCGCCGATCGCACTATCACCCAGTTGAGCGGACTGTTGCGCAAGTCGCTGGATGAAAGCCATCAGCAGGAGATCGCCTTGCGTGACGAACTGGATTTCCTGCGCCGCTATCTCGACATCCAGCAAACCCTGCAGCGCGGGCGGCTGCAGATCCAGTTCGACGTCGCCGACAACGCGTTGAACGCACGCGTGCCGGGCATGATCCTGCAGCCGTTGGTGGAAAATGCCGTGACCCACGGCATCGGCCGCAGCAGCGCCGGCGGCAGTATCCGCTTGCGCGCGCAGCGCGAGGACGAGCGTCTGGTGATCGAAATCGAGGACAATGGCTGGGGCTTGGTGATCGCCGCACCGCGCGGCGGGCGCGAGGGCATCGGCATCGGCAACACACGCGCGCGCCTGAACTATCTTTATGGAGAATTGGCCGGGCTCGAATTGAACAGCCAACCGGGCGAGGGCTTGACCGCGCGTATCTACATTCCCTTCCACGAGGCTTATGCGTTCGATGAAAATCCGCACGCTGATCGTTGACGACATGCCGCTGTCGCGCGAGCGTACCCGCCGCTACCTCGCCGAGGTCGAGGACGTGGAGATCGTGGGCGAGTGCGCCGACGGCGAGCGGACGCTTGCGGCCATTGACAAGCTCGCACCCGATCTGCTGCTGCTGGACGTGCAGATGCCGGGCATGACCGGCCTGGCCCTGCTGGAGAAGATTCCCGCGCCGCGCCGTCCGGCGGTAGTTTTCGTGACGGCGTTCGATGAATTTGCGGTGCCGGCGTTCGCGGCCCATGCGGTGGATTTCCTGCTCAAGCCCTTCGATCGCGAGCGCCTGACGCAGGTATTGAAGCGCGTGCGTGAGTATCTTGCCGAGCGACACCTGCAACCTCCGGCCGCGCCAGCGGCTGAAAGCGCTTCGGCACCGGCCTTTTTGACCCGCATCGCGGTCAAATCCGTGGGCCGCACGGTGTTCGTGAATTCCGAGAGCGTGGACTGGCTGGAGACCGCCGGCAACTATGTGTGCCTGCATGCCGGCAAGGACACCCACGTGGTGCGTGAAACCATGAATCAGCTCGAAACCCAGCTCGACCCCGCGAAGTTCGTGCGTATCCACCGCTCCACCATGGTGCGCATCGAGGCGATCCGCGAGATTCAGCCGTTGTTCAACGGCGACCGCGTGGTGATCCTGCACGACGGCAGCAAACTTACCCTCAGCCGGTCCTACCGCGACCGAGTGCGCGTGGTTCTGGGCGCGATCTGATCGCCGCCGCGCGCGCTGCGCCGCGGCGCCATCGGCCTCGTCCCGGCCGCGCTTCGTCCCACGCCCGCCACCTCTCGTCACAATTCGATGGCGGGACGTGCAGCGGCCATCTAAATTGAACGCCATCTTCACTCAAGGTCGCTGGTTTGGACAAAAAAGACGCACTCAATGCACTGAAAATTGATCGCGAGGCGCAGCCGGCGCCCGGCCGTGGCGGCCGCGGGTGGTGGCTGGGCGGCATCATCGCCGTGCTCGCGGTGCTGCTGATTGTGGCCGCCTGGTGGATCTTCTATCCGCGGACGGTGATGGTTCAGGCCCAGACGGTGGCGGTGCAGGGCGCGGATGCCAATTCCGGCAGCATCCTGAATGCGTCCGGCTACGTGGTGGCGGAGCAACAGGCGACCGTGTCCTCGCAGATCACCGGCATGATTACCGTGGTGTACGCGCAGGAAGGCATGCGCGTGAAACAGGGCGAAGTGCTGGCGCGACTCGATGACCGCGGAATGCGCGCAGCGTTGGCGGCCGCCCAAAGCGTGTTGCAGGCCGATCAGGCTCTGGTCGCCCAGAACCGGGCGCAGTTGCTCAAGGACCGGCAGAACCTCACGCGCACCAAGGCGCTCGCCAAGCAACATTTGATGAGCCGGGCAGACCTCGACAATGCCCAGGCGGCGGTGGACATGGACAAGGCCGCGTTGGCGCACGCCCAAGGGCAGGTCAAGGTGGATCAGGATAATCTGCAGGCGGCCCAAATCGGTTTGAGTTACACCGTGATTCGCGCGCCGTTCAACGGCGTGGTCACCGAAAAATACGCGCACCCCGGCGAGATGATTTCGCCCGCCGCCGTCGGCGGCTTCACGCAGACCGGCATCTGCACGCTCGTGGACATGCAGTCACTCGAGATCGACGTAGACGTGAACGAGGCCTACATCCAGCGGGTACACAACAACATGCGCGTGGACGCCGTGCTCGATGCCTATCCCAACTGGCACATTCCCGCGCACGTCATCAGCGTGGTGCCGACCGCCAACAAGGAAAAGGCCACGGTCAAGGTGCGCATCGCCTTCGACAAACTCGATGCGCGTATCCTGCCGCAGATGGGCGTGCAGGTGTGGTTCTATCCCGAGCCCAACACCAAGGCGCAGGCGCAGACCGCCACGATTTCCATCCCGCAAAGCGCGCTGCACGGCAGCGGCGCCAGCCAGTATGTGTATCTGGTGGTAAACGGCAACGTCAAACAGCAGAGCGTAAAAACCCTGCCGGGCACCAACGGCCAGGTGACGGTGGTTTCCGGCCTGAATGGCGGAGAAACCCTGGTGACGGCTGCACCCTCCACATTGCACGACGGCGAGGCCGTGCGTGTGGCCTCGCAGTGAAGCGCCGTGAGCACCGGAGCGCGACACGGCATGGTACTGACTCTGGGCGCCGCAATCGCGTGGTACTGTCTGCCGGTGCTGCACTTGCCGCAGTTGACGCGCACGCTGCAGTCCACCCGGCAGGTTTTGCAGCAGGCAGAACTCCATCCTCAGCAGACATTGGTGTGCATGCTTTTGAAGTTTGAACCTTTGGGCGATGTTTTCAGGAGAACGTTATGAACGCAGTGGTGGCTGGCAGAAAAACGGAATCCGACACGGTGGTGAGCCTGCGCGGGGTCACCAAGCTCTACAAACGCGGTTCCGAAACCGTCGAGGTGCTGAAGCGCCTGGATCTCGAGGTGCCGCGCGGCGATTTCCTCGCGCTCATGGGTCCGTCCGGCTCGGGCAAGACCACGCTCATGAACCTGCTCGGCGGGCTCGACCGCCCGACCTCCGGCGAGGTGATCGTGGACGGCCAGGACATCGGCAAATTGAGCGACAGCGCGCTCTCCGCCTGGCGCGCGCGTCACGTGGGCTTCGTGTTCCAGCTCTATCACCTGCTGCCGGTGCTGACCGCCGAGCAGAATGTGGCGCTGCCACTGATGCTAACGCATCTCGGCGCCGGCGAGCGTAAAAAACGCGCGCGTGCGGCGTTGACGCTCGTGGGTCTGGAAGACCGTGCCAAGCACAAACCTGCGGAACTCTCCGGCGGCCAGGAACAGCGTGTCGGCATCGCGCGCGCCATCGTCACCGACCCGACGCTGCTGCTCTGCGACGAACCGACCGGCGATCTGGACCGTAAATCCGGTGACGAAATCCTGGAACTGCTGCAGTTGCTCAACACCGAACATGGCAAGACCATCATCATGGTCACCCACGATCCGCACGCGGCGGCGAAAGCGCAGCGCACGCTGTTCATGAACAAGGGCGTTTTGAGCCAAGAGCCGGAAGCTTAAACACATGTTTACGCTCATCTGGATGAACTTCAAACGCAACAAAGGCCGCAAGCTTTTGACCTTGCTTTCGGTGCTGGTCGCTTTCTTGATGTTTGGAGTTTTAATGGCGGTTCGGCACGGATTGACCTTCAGCGAAAATTCCGCAGCCGGCGCCAGACGCTTGCTCACCATCAACAAAGTGGTTCCAGCCGCACCCATGCCGGTGGCCTATGCTGAACGCATCGCCCAAGTACCGGGCGTGAAAGCCGTTACCTATTACGGGGCCATGGTTGGTGCATTTCAAAAATTCAGTAACGCATTCGCAGTTGTTTCCGCGCCGGCGCAGAGCCTGTTCCAGGTGTTTCCGGAGCTTTATGTACCGGCAGCGGAACGACAAAGCTGGCTGCAGGACCGTACCGGCGCATTGGTGACGCCCAAGCTCATGCAGCAATTCGGCTGGAAGGTCGGTGAAAAGGTGCCAATATTGACCAGGCTGAAACAGAAGGACGGCAGCACCACCTGGTATATGACCATCGACGGTGTAATCACAAACCGGGCACAGAACAGTTCCGGCGCGCAGCAGATGTTCATCCATTACAAATACTTCGATGAGACACGCGCGGCCGGGGAGGGCACCGTGAATCAGTTCGACGAACTGCTGGATACTCCGAGTCAAGCGGGACCGGTGAGCCAGGCCATTGACACGCTGTTCACTAATGCCTCGCCACAGACCCGCACCGGTCCGGAACAGGCGGTGGCTCGTTCCATATTTGCCCAAGTCGGCAGCATCGGCGCCATCATCACTGATGTGGCCATCGCGGTGTTCTTCAGCATGCTGCTCATCATCGGAGCCATCCTGCTGCATTCCGCCCGCGAGCGTTTGTCCGAATTTGCCCTGCTCAAGGCCCTCGGTTTCGGCAGCCGGACGGTGACGGGCGTGGTATTAGGCGAGTCCCTACTAACCTGTCTGGTGGGTGGCGTCACGGGCATGATTTTCGCTTACCTGTTGATCGCGGCACTCAGACAAACGGTGACTCAGGTGCTTCCCAGCTTCGAGGTCACTTCCTTGGCGATTGCATTGAGCCTTGCCTTGATGGTGCTGTTCGGCGTATTGGCGAGCTTGTTACCCATGGTGCAGCTGTCGCGCTTGTCGGTTCGCGACGCTTTGGGGAGGGCCTGAGCATGAGCTGGCTGCGAGAAACCCGCTTGATTTTGCTGCTTGGTTTCCGCAATGCCTTGATCCGGCCCATGCTGCCGGCGATCGTGATCCTGGGTTTCATGGCCGTGGTTTTGGTAATGGTGAGCGTGTTGTCCATAGGCCATGGGTTGGGAAACACTTTCGCCAATAGCGGATCGCAGGATGTGGCCATGGTGATGTCGAGCGGAGCTTTTGCCGAGGGCGTGAGCCATCTCAGCGAAGCGGACGTTCAGGCCTTGGGTTCCGAGCCCGGCGTGGCGCAGGGCGCTCAAGGACCGGTGGTTTCCCCCGAACTGATCACCACCGTGGAAGTACCCAAGCGCGGCAGCGGCGTAGTCAGCAATGTGATTATGCGCGGCGTGACCGCTGCCGCCTTCCAGACACATCCCAAGGTGCATGTCATTGTGGGTCGCATGTTCAGATCGGGCGTACATGAAGTCATCGTCGGCCAACAGGCAGTGCGGGAATACCAGGATCTGAGCCTGGGTTCGAAACTTCATTCCGGCAATGACACCTGGACGGTGGTTGGTATTTTTGCATCCAATGGCAGCATCCATGAGTCGGAGATCTGGACCGATGCACAGGGGTTGCAGACCGCTTTTAATTTGGGGAACAGTTATTCCTCGGCCTACGTAAAAATGATTTCGCCCTCGGCATTTAAAAGTTTCGCTGCGGCGGTTAACAAAGATCCGCGCTTAAATGTGCAGGTGCAGACTGAAAAGAGCTATTACTCGAAATTCGGGACAGGTGCTTCCCAAATCATCAACTCGGCCGGTATGGCTATCACCATCCTCATGGCGTTGGGTGCCGTGATCGGTGCCATCAATCTGATGTATACCCACCTGGCATCGCGCATCAGGGAGATGGCCACCCTTCGGGCTGTTGGTTTCAGGCGTGTCTCGGTCCTCTCAGCGGTAATGCTTGAAGGTCTGGTTTTCGGACTGATTGGTGGTCTAGCTGGCGGCGTTGTCTCCTACCTGGTTTTCAATGGTTATCAGGCTGGGACCATCGCGGGTGCGGTAACACAGGTGGATTTCCAGTTCGCGGTTACCGGTAGCTTGTTGATCGGCGGCATCGTGTTTGCCTTGATCATGGGGTTTTTCGGCGGCCTGTTTCCGGCGATACGCGCTGCACGCCTGCCGGTGGCGAAAGCGTTGCGGGAAGCGTGATTTTGTGGGAGTGATCGGCTCGACTGCGATAAGACTGGAATCGCGGCGAATATCGCCGCTCCCACAATAGAGATAGTTGCTCTCAAGTTGAGTGAGGAAGTTCTGAAATGAACGGCATGACTTTGGTGTGGGGCGCTCTCAAGCGCCGCAAGGCACGCACGATTTTCACCTGGTTGTCGGTGGTGGTGGCATTTCTCTTGTTCGGGATCCTCGCCGCGGTGCGCTACGGCATGATGGGGCAGTTGACCGTGTCGGTGGCCGAGCGCTTGGACACGAATAACAAAGCGCAAGGCAGCATACCACTTAGTTATTACGACAAGATCGTTACGGTACCGGGCGTGACGGCAGTGACTTATCTGACAGGGTTCAACGGCTATTACAAGGATCCCAAAAACTCCTTCCGGGTGCTGGCATTTTCACCCACAATATTTCAGGTGTATGCGGAAGCCAAGCTGCCGCCCGGACAGCTGCAGGCGTGGCAGGGCGATCGCCAGGGGGTGATTGCCGGGCCCGATCTGGCGAAGCGCATGGGCTGGAAAGTGGGCGACACCATTCCCATCCAGTCCAAGGTCCCGCAGAAAGACGGCAGTACCACCTGGTATTTCCATCTGCGTGGAATCTATCACGCCGATCTGCCGACGGCCTATCAGAGTTTCTTCATCGGGCATTACCAGTATTTCAATGAGGGCGTGGCAGATCTGAAGGCTCAGAACACGGTGTTCCAGTATATCGAGCGCATTGACGATCCGCGCAATGTCACGCGCATTTCCAATGCCATTGACGCGCTGTTTGCCAACTCATCTCCGCAGACGCTGACGCAATCGGAAGTGGCAGAGACGGTGAGTTTCATCCGCCAATTTGGAGACATCACCGCGATGGTGATTTACGTCGGCATTGCGGTGTTCTTCAGCCTGCTGCTGATCGTGGGCAATACGCTCGCACAGTCGGTGCGCGAGCGCACCGCGGAATTTGCCATGTTCCGGGCGCTGGGTTTCACGCGCGGCTGGATCGTTGCGCTGGTGTTCAAGGAAGCATTGTTATTGATTTTCTCCGGGGGTATCGCGGGATTGATTCTGGCGTGGTTCGCAACGCGCGCGTTGTATCCGAGTGTCGGTAACCTGCTGCAGACCTTCCAGATGACCTGGAATGCCGCGGGCGCCGGCATTGTGCTGGCCATTGTTTTCGGTATTTTGGCGGCCTTGGTGCCCATGCAGCGCATCGCGCGCCTGCAGGTGGCCGAAGCCTTGCGAGGGAGCTGACATGTCAAACCTGTTGCGGCAAACGACGGCGGCCAGCATCTGGAATTTTCACAGCCTTGGGCGACGGCTCAAGCCGTCCGCGGTGGCGGTAGCCGGGTTTTTCGGCGTGGTGCTGGTGTTTGTGGCGGTGCTGTCAATCCGCCAGGGATTTGCCTCGGTCATGACCAACAGCGGCTCGCCGGATGTGGCCTACGTGAACGGCAACAACACCAATCTCGACAACAATGCGCTGAACGTCATCGGCCAGGCGCCGGGTGTGGCCCATGGCCCCGGCGGTCCGCTGGTGGCGGGCGTGTTTGCCGCTACCGCCCAGATCACCATGCGTAGCAGCGGTACGCTCGGCAGCGTCAACATGCGCGGCGTGCCGACGAACATTACAGGCGTGTGGCCGGACTTTCACATCATCCAGGGCCGCATGTTCAAGACCGGCGTGGACGAAATCGTCGTCGGCCGCCAGGCGGAGCGCCTGTTTCCCGGCCTGGGCCTCGGTGATACCTTCGATTGGAACCACCACCACTGGAAAGTCGTGGGGATTTTCTCGAAGGGTGGCGGCATCCGCGAATCGGAGATCTGGACCGACGTCAACCAGTTGCAGGCGGCCTACAACGCCACCAATAGTTACACCATCGCGTACGTGCGCCTGACCTCACCCGAGGCCTTCCCGGCATTCAAGAAGTGGGTGGAAAGCAATCCGCAGTTGAACGTGACCACGACGCGCGAGGATATAAGCTGGAAGCAGAATGCCGACGGCCTGGACACGCCGATTGCCCTGATCGGCGGACTGGTCACGCTGCTCATGGCCATCGGCGCGATTTTCGGCGCGCTCAATATCATGTATGCGAACGTCGCAAGCCGCATGCAGGACATCGCCACACTACGCGCGCTGGGGTTCGCGCGAGTGCCGATTCTGTTCGCGGTGATTCTTGAAGGTATCGTGTTGGGACTGGTGGGCGGAATCGTGGCGGCGATCATCGCCTATCTGGTGTTCAACGGCTATCAGGCGAGCACCAATACCAACGGCGCGATGATGGCCTTCAGCTTTTCAGTGACGCCGGCGCTGATCATTACCGCACTGATTCTGGCGATCGTCATGGGCTTCATCGGCAGCCTGTTCCCGGCCATCCGCGCTGCGCGCCTGCCGGTGGCGAAAGCTCTGCGGGAAAGCTGAAGCACGGAACCCGGGTTATCTGCCTGTCTGTTGGAGCGGAATCGGGCCACAGGCACGGCAGGGCTTCTGTTGCGGTATTTGATTCGCACACAAATAAAATTTCCCGTCCTGCGGACGGGCATGGGAAATGTTTCGCAGACCGGGACGCGGGCCCCGCCAGTCGCCGTGATTCCACCGTCGGTCTGCTGAGACGCGGCCGCGTGTATTTAAGTGGCATCCTATGTATAATGCCTTCGCCTAGGTTCTACCCCTTCAAGAACAAGAATCCCCGGATTAAGCGGAGGCGCCTCTGAAACCCTGAGAGCAGGGCCGGAGAGGTGTATGCCAAGCGCTGCGTGCGCATTGGTTTGCGATGAAGTGCGTGCCGCTTGAAGTATTCAGCGCAGCGAATGTCGGGAAATTGGTGACGGAGAGCGAGTTGATGAGAGCGAAGCTGGTTGCGATGGTGGCGAGCGTGGCCCTGTTTTTCAGTCTGGGAGCGCATGCAGCCATGCTGAACGGCCCGGGCATGCACATGCTGGGATTGGAAAACTACACCGGCGCACGTGCGTACTTTGAATCCACGCTGCAGCAGAATCCTCGCGACGCCGATGCCGCCGCCGGCATGGCACTGCTCAGCCTTGCGCAAGATCAGAACAAAGCGGGTGTGGACTGGGCGCAAAAGGCCATTGCCATGGCACCCGCGGACGCGCTCTACCACATGCTGCTGGGCGTCGCGTACGGCCAGTACGTGCACGATGTCAGCATCTTCAGCCAGCTGAGCGTGGCTTACAAAGTCCGCGACGCATTTCAACAGGCGGTGCAGCTTGATCCGCAGGACGCGCGCGCGCGCGCCGGCCTCGCCAAGTATTACATCCTGGCGCCGGGCATCGCCGGCGGCAGTTTTCAAAAGGCAGACGATCAACTCGCCGCGCTCGACAAGATAGATCCCGTGCAGGCGGCGGCGGTGCGCGCCACCTGGGCGGAACACGACAAGAATCATGCACAAGCTGAAGCTGACCTGCGTATCGCCGCCAAGCTCGACAAGACCGGCGACGGGGACTACTGGTTGGGGCAGTTTCTGGTGCAGCAGAATCGTTATGCGGATGCAATCACGGCATTCGAAGACGGCATCAACCGGAACCCCGCCAACAGCTCCAACTATTACGGCGTGGGCCAGGCCGCGGCGCTCGGCAAGATCAACGTGCAGGAAGGCATCCAGAATCTGCAGAAATTCCTGACCATGCCGCACGACTGGTTGCCCGGCACACCCACCTACAAGCAGGCCCATTACGAGCTCGGCATGCTCTACGCCGTGGCCGGCGACAAGGCCAATGAAAAGGCCCAGTACGTCGCGGCGCTGAATCTCGATCCGAAATACAAACAGGCACGCGACGCTCTGGCTTCCGCTTCCCTGTAACTCTTCCAGTCCAACTTCAGGTCCGTGGGAAAGCGCCGCCGCAAGCGGCGCTTTCTGCTATAGTTGCACGCGTCGAGCTGGGGGTGCCCCGACTGGGGCTGAGATTGAAGCATCCGGCGATGCCGCGGTGATTTAAACCCTTGGAACCTGAACCCGGTTAGTACCGGCGCAGGGAATGCTCCGACGGTCCAGCCGCGTCGCCCATTCACGTCTGCGCTCGGTCCCGTGAGGACAGTACATGAGCGCCGTACCTGAAGAATTCATCCGTCGCACCGCGCAGCTTTCCAGTGAAGCCACGCGGCCTTATCCCGGTTCCCGCAAGCTGTTCATGCCGGGTTCGCGTGCTGATCTGCGCGTGGGCATGCGCGAAGTGAGTCAGTTCGACACACCGGCGCTGCACGGCGCCGAGGCCAATCCGCCGATTCCCGTGTACGACACTTCCGGGCCCTATACCGATCCCCATGCCCATATTGATCTGCTGGCCGGCCTGCCGCCGTTGCGCAGGCCGTGGATTGCTGAACGTGATGACACGGAGCAGCTGGGTGATTTCACCTCCGAGTACACACGCCGGCGCAACCGGGATCCGAAGCTTGCGGACGTGCGCTTTCCGGCGCCGCCCAAACCGCGCCGCGCGCAGGCCGGTGTCAATGTCACCCAGATGCACTATGCGCGGCGCGGCATGATTACGCCGGAGATGGAATACGTGGCTATCCGCGAGAACCTGCGCCTCAACGAACTGCGTTCCGATGCGCGCTATGCACAGCTACTGAAGCAGCATCGTGGCCAGTCCTTTGGCGCAGTCATTCCCGCAGAGATTACGCCGGAATTTGTGCGCGCCGAGGTCGCCCGCGGCCGCTCCATCATTCCCGCCAACATCAATCACCCGGAACTCGAGCCCATGGTCATCGGCCGCCATTTCCTGGTGAAAATCAACACGAATATCGGCAATTCAGCCGTGACTTCCTCCATCGCCGAGGAAGTGGAGAAGATGGTGTGGTCGGCGCGCTGGGGTGGCGACACGCTCATGGATCTGTCCACCGGCAAGAACATCCACGAGACCCGCGAATGGATCATCCGCAACGCACCCATGCCCATCGGTACCGTGCCGATTTACCAGGCGCTCGAAAAAGTGGACGGTCGTGCCGAAGAACTCACCTGGGAAATGTTCCGCGACACGCTCATCGAGCAGGCGGAGCAGGGCGTGGATTACTTCACCATCCACGCCGGCGTGCGCCTGCCGTTCGTGCCGCTCACTGCGACGCGTGTTACCGGCATCGTGTCGCGCGGCGGCTCCATCATGGCCAAGTGGTGTCTCGCGCATCACCGGGAGTCGTTCCTGTACGAGCACTTCGAGGACATCTGCGACATCATGCGCGCCTATGACGTGTCGTTCTCGCTCGGCGACGGCCTGCGGCCCGGCTGCATCGCGGACGCCAACGACGAGGCCCAGTTCGCGGAGTTGAGAACGTTGGGCGAGCTGACCCGGATCGCCTGGCAGCACGACTGCCAGGTGATGATCGAAGGTCCCGGCCACGTGCCCATGCAGCTCATCAAGGAGAACATGGACAAGGAGCTGGCCGAATGCTTCGAAGCGCCGTTTTACACGCTCGGACCCCTGACCACCGACATCGCGCCTGGCTACGACCACATCACCTCGGCCATCGGCGCCGCGCAGATCGGCTGGTACGGCACGGCGATGCTCTGCTACGTCACGCCCAAGGAGCACCTGGGCCTGCCGAACAAGCAGGACGTGCGCGACGGCATCATCGCCTACAAGATTGCGGCCCACGCGGCCGATCTCGCCAAGGGGCATCCCGGCGCGCAGTTGCGCGACAACGCGCTTTCCAAGGCGCGTTTCGAGTTCCGCTGGGAGGACCAGTTCAATCTTGGCCTGGATCCCGAGAAAGCACGCGAATTCCACGACGAAACCCTGCCGAAAGAGGCCGCCAAAACCGCGCACTTCTGCTCCATGTGCGGTCCGCATTTCTGCTCCATGAAAATCACCCAGGATGTGCGGGAGTATGCGAAGAAGGGTATGCAAGAAAAAGCCGCGGAGTTCAAGCAGGGAGGGGCAGAGATTTATCGCAAAGCCTGATACCCAACATGGGGTGTTTATGATGAAAAACGGCAAACCGCTTCAGTGCTGTTTACTCTCAAAACGTGGAGGCGGCGCATGAAGAAAACAGTTTATACAATGGCAGTGATCTTGTTGTTCGGTATGGAAGCCGCACAGGCTGATAATCAAACTGGCCATTGGCTGTCGTCCAATGACCCAGCCGCCAAAGCCATCACCACCTTGGAAGATATGTGGGCGCACACAGCCTGCTCATCTGTGCCAGCCGCCCTCAAAGCCGCCTTCGCAGAAGATTTCCAGGGCACGGCACCAAAAGGCAAACGCTACGGAAGACCGACCTCATGGGGCGGCGAAGGCGATGATACGGATTGCCAGCTCCAGCAGATTCAGATACGGCTGTTTGGAAATTCGGTGGCGGTCGCGTATGGTGACGAGAGCAGTGTCAGCAAGAAAAAGGACGGCACCAAAGAGAAACATTGTCTGGTCTGGACCGATACCTGGCTGAAGCGCGACAGAAAATGGCAGATCATCGCGGCTCAAGATAATCGTGTAACTTGTCAATAATCTGTGACAACAGATGGTGAAATTGAACCCCAGTATTAATTACGATAATGAGCTCAGTACATTGAGAGATATCTATGTGACCAGACCGCCGCAAGCACGACTGAATATTATTCAAAAGAAATTAACTCAGCTTAAATCAAATAAATCTGAAAGTGGTGCTAATCGATTGGTTATTACCTTATCAGCAGTCGAAGCACTTGTTAGATCTATGCTTGTAAATTTTTACGCAAAGAAAGAAGCGCAAAAAGCATTTGTTTATTGTAAGTATCGTTATGAAAAAGTAGATTCCATGGTTTTGAAATATCTTAATTTACACAACATAGATCCAATTAAGCACTTTAGGGATGATACATGGGAGTTATTTTGCCACGCTATAGAATATAGAAATCTCATTATTCACGAGTGCACTTATTTAGGACAAGATAAATATCCATCACTCATCGGTGCCTGTAATGAAATATTGGATGAGCTTGTAAAAACAGGTAACCTCAAAAGGAAACAAGAGTAAGTTAATAGAATTTATAAATACAAAATATACCTAAGCGCTTGCTATTAACTCAGTCATGTTCCCACTCGCGCCAGATGCATGTTGCGGGCCCGCTGGCGCAATACGCGCGTAGGGACTTTGCCTTCCGCCAGTTCTGCCACGATGGTTTCATTGTCTCGGGCACGCAGGATGCGCAGGGCGGCGCCCACGTCGCTGGCCACCTGGGTCAGCAGCGTTTTCTCGTCCATTGCGTAGTGGGTGCTCGGCCGGTTCTGGCAGACCACGGCACCGCGCAGGTTACCCAGCACGATCATGGGGAACGCGCAACCGTCGTTGCCCAGGGCGCTGCCCACGTCCGGCAGATCCACCGCAGCGCTTTCGGTACGCAGCGCCACCAATGCCGCGTCATCAATGTCCAATTCCTCCGGATACTTATCCGCGCCAGTTTGCCGAAGCCGTTTGTAACCCTGTTTTTCTGCCGAGTAGATGGCGACTGCCGGTGCATTCATGCGTAGCTGGATCTCCCTCACCGCCGCGTCCAAGAGCTTCGAAGCGTTTTCCATGTAACCCGCTTGGCGGGCGAAAAGCCTGAGCGCCTTCTCGGAAAGATATTTACTGCGGAAGAACACACGTTCCACGATGCGGTCCATGTACATGCGTACACGGCCCAGCACGATGCCCAGGGCCAGCGGCACCACGATCTGCAACAGCAGGCTGGTATGTTCGCCCAAGGTAACGCGCAGGGCTACGCTGTTCATGGCGGCCACGATGCCCACCACCAGCGCGGTGGTGGCGCCGTACACCAGGGTCCGGTCCAGAACCACGGATAGATCCACCACCCGGTGTCGCAGCACCGTATAGGTCCAGCCGCAGAAACCGATGGCGATGAACACACTCTGTACTGCCAGGGTTGTAACCAAGCTCATAACAGCAGTGTTACTAACAAATATGCTCACCAGCAGCATCGCGGTGTTGAATAGCATCCATCTTAGGTAAGGTTTCTGGGCCTGCATGGCGTGGCTATAGCCGAAGACCAGCATAAGCGCTGGTACGAAATATGGAGCCGTGAACAGAATTCCGAACGCTGGCTGCATCAGTCCCGCCCAACCACTCATGGCATAGATCCAATGTCCGCCCAGAATTGTTCCGACACCAACAGCCAGAATCAGGGCAAAACTATAGCGCGCGAAAAATCTGGCGCGCTTTGTGAGGCTGGCACCGAGTAAGGTTTCGATCATTAGATAAAAAACAACGCGGCCGATGCTATAACAGCCAATGGCGATCGACTGCATCCAAAGGCCGAAGGTGCTGTCTGCTGCAGGACCGTAGTTGAATCCAAAACCCCATGCCGCGACCAACATCCATACCGCCAGGTAGCCGGCAGCCTTGTTTCTGCCACGCCACAGGACCAGCAGTCCCAGTACCGAGACCAGGAGGATATTTCCGAAAAATATCCAGTCAGCAATAAATGCACGCTGGCTTAGTGAGACACGGACGGTAGTTACTGGCACAGTTGCCTGTATATCGCCCCGGTGGATGACAAGCGGGAAGGTTTGTGATGCCGGCAAATTACCCTGCATATCGTAGATGGCGACAGCTGTACGCGCCGAAAGATCCAGCGCTTTGAGATCAACCCGGTCTCCTGCTTGGATGCCGGGCGGCAGGGGTATACCCGGATTGGGATGGACCACCGCGGTCCGCGCATCTACTACGCTCAATGAAAATGGCAGGTTATGGGCATTAAATGAGCCCCAAACTGTCCAGATACCACCAGCGAGCAACAAGATGGAGATGAATGTCCGCGAGGCGAAGGAATGTGACATGGGAACCTCCAATTGAGGCAAATCCTACGACATCCGATGGCACACGGCATTAAACTGTATCGTCCCTAAGAGCACCTAACGAAATGACCATTCCTGACAAATCCCCCCGCGCGCAAAGCGCGCCCCCCCTTTGCAAAGAGGGGATAAGGGGGGATTTAACGTTTGCCTGGTGATGACCACCGTCCATTTTATTAGACAGTCTAAGGAACAGCGAGGCATCCAATGGCCAAACTCCGTGTCGCAAGTTTCGCGGTTTCCATTGATGGCTTTGGCGCCGGGCCGGACCAGGATCTGCAAAATCCACTCGGTGTGCGGGGCACAGAGTTGATGGATTGGTTCTTCCATACCCGCGCATGGAACAAGATGCAGGGCCGTGACGGCGGCGAGACGGGTATCGATAACAAGATTGTGGAACAAGGCTTCGAGAACATCGGCGCCTGGATTCTGGGGCGCAACATGTTTGGCCCCATCCGCGGCCCGTGGCCGGACGAGAGCTGGAAAGGCTGGTGGGGCGAGGAGCCGCCATATCACGTACCTGTCTATGTACTCACGCATCATGCGCGTGCGCCCATCAAGATGAAGGGCGGCACGGAGTTCTTCTTCGTCACCGACGGCATTCAGTCCGCATTGAAACAGGCAAAAGCCGCTGCCGGCAGCCGTGACGTGCGCCTCGGCGGCGGCGTGGCCACCGTCCGGCAATATCTGCGCGCGGGCCTGATCGACGAGCTGCATCTCGTCATCTCGCCTGTGTTGATGGGTTCGGGTGAACAGTTCTGGAACGGCATCGACATGCATGCCCTGGGCTATGAATGTGCCAAGCATGTCGCCGGCGAACGCGCCATGCATTTCTATCTGCGCAAGTGTGGTGATGCGGCGGGCAAATTGCTGGAATGACGGAAAAAAGCGGCATTCCAATACGGTAGAATCCCCATCGGCATTCTGGGAGATGGCCGGTGAATCCCAGCGTTCTGGTGTTGCTGTTCGTGACCCTGGTCTGGGGAACGACGTTTCCCGTCATTCAGGCCGCCACTGCGCATCTGAACGGGGCGGAAATCACGGCGCTGCGTTTCCTGATCGCAGGCGTGTGCATGCTGCCGTTCGCGGTCAAGGCCTCGTGTGGTCAGCGCTTCGCTCAGTGCGAACGGGGTCCAAATTGTTTATGTGGGGCGCAGCGCTGAGCTTTTGCCCAGCACCCAGCCGATTTCATCCAGCGGCCGGTATTTTGACAGCGCCGCGATGCCGGCACGCAGACGGCTGCGCCAACCAGGCCCACGCTCGAGCGCATCGTTCCATGCTTGCATCAACCACTCTGCGTCGTGCGCGGCGTGCCACTGCAACAGTGCTGCGGACTGTTCCAGGTCCTTGCGCGCTTTGGTGCGCTGGCGGGTCGAACGCTCACCGTGCACGATAAGTTTGTGCACGGAATAGCGCGCCGGTTCCGGTAGGTTGGCGACCGTGCAATGCCCGGTCCGGTCCAGCAGCACGCCTTGCGTGGGCGCCTCCAGCAGATAGTCCAGAAACTTGAGTGGCTGCGCGGTGACCGAGAGTGCTTCGATGCGGCGCGGCGCCTCACCGCCGCGGTGCAGCGTGGTCAGGAAGTCGATCTGCAGGTCCGGTTCGCCGCGCAGTGAATAGGTCGGGCCGGTGCCGCCGGTGAAGGTTTGCGTAGGAATGAACCCGGCCTCGAACGTGCTCAGCGCATCGTGCAGATTGGCTTGCGGCGCATCCGGCAGGGCGATGGAGACGTTCTTGCCTGGTATGGCCACGTCCACGTCCATGGTACGGTCGCCGCCGGTCCATCTGACGCCCAGCAGATTGGCGAACGCGGCGAAGGCGTGCGTGCCGACCAGTACGCCGCCGGCGCGGAAAAATCCGAAATCGGTCAAGCGCGCGATCACGCGCAAGTGCTTGGCGAGCAATGTAGTTGCGCCTTGAGCAACATAGGCGCGCGCCAGCGCGGCAATTTGGCTGGAATTGGCGTCGCGCTTTTTCTCTACCAGCGCGCGTACACGCGGCTCGTCCGGGCCGACGTAGATCTGGCGATGGTAGCCGCTTTCCCGGAACACGAAATACCAGTAGTCGCGGCCCTTGACGGATTTCCTGGCGAAATTCCCGCGCAACTGCGCTACGCTGCGCGACACATGTTCGGCCAGGACCACGTCCTGAAGCTGGGCGAAGGTGGTCTGGGCGGTGAGGGGCAGCTCGGTATAAAGCATACGGTCAGTTATACAACATTTTGACCAAATGTTGTATAACCAAGTAGCGGCCGCGGCCCGGACTGCGTGCCGTAGCCTCTCCGGCTGTAAGCATGGAATTAAGATGCCCGCGAAAAAGCGCGAGCCAGGATATGAACGAAGTGGGCAAACTGAAGCGCTCGACTCAGAACCGCACGATCGTGTTGTTCCGCGATGTGCTGGGCTACCGTTACCTCGGTGACCTGGTCGTGCGTGAGTTGCTGCATTTGCGGGAGCAACGGCACAACGAATGCTTCCGGGAACTCATAGATAACGCATTCTCGTATTGGCGGACGTTGAAAGATGAATTAAATCGTGCACCGCTCTCGCAGGGAAAATGGACGTATTAGAGGCCGCCGCTGCTTATTCAGGAAGAACTGATGAATCTTAGCGTTCTGGTGCTGCTGTTCGTGACCCTGGTCTGGGGAACGACGTTTCCCGTCATTCAGGCCGCCACTGCGCATCTGAACGGGGCGGAAATCACGGCGCTGCGTTTCCTGATCGCAGGCGTGTGCATGCTGCCGTTCGCGGTCAAGGCCTCGCGCAGGGCGTGGCGCGACGGCGTACTGCTGGGCGTAGTGGCGCTGGCATCCTACGCCACGCAGGCAATCGGCCTGGAATATATTTCAGCCAATCGCAGCGCGTTTCTCACCAGCCTCAACGTGCTGATGGTGCCTTTTCTGGGTCTGCTGTGGGGCGGCCGCCTGAGCGCTCAGGTCGTGAGTGCGGCGGTGCTGGCCTGCATCGGCATCGGTATCATGTCCTGGGAAGGCGGCAGCAATCTCCTGGGCGACGGCCTGACGGTGGCCGGCGCGTTTGCCTATGCCGTGTATGTGATTGTGTTGTCGCGGTTCATCAAGCACCATAAATCACGCACACTCGTGGCCACCCAGATTGTGCTCATGGCGGCCATGGGTGCCGCCTGGCTCCTGATTACCCACCCGTCGGGCTCCTCGCTTACTGTGCTGGGCGAGCATGCGCGGCCGGTCTGGCCTTCGCTTGTGTATCTGGGCGTGGTGGCCAGCGCGGGCATGCTGTTTTTGCAGGCGGTCGGGCAGCGCCACGTCGCACCGGACAAGGCCGCGGTGATTTTTACCATGGAGCCGGTATTTGCCGCGCTGTTCGCCTGGCTGTGGCTGCACGAAACCCTGGGCGTGCGCGGCCTCTTCGGCGGCGCGCTGGTAGTGGCGGCGGTGATACTCGGCGAATGGCGCTTTGCGGCCAAGGTAAAGGCGGGCAATGCCGCCTAGTGCAGTTATGCGATGAGCCTAAAACAGCAGATATTCCACGGACAGCGCATAGCGGTTGCTCTGGTAGGAATAGATATCTACATTTGACGAGTTTTTCAGATCACGGTATTCGACCGTCAAGATCCACCGTTTTGACAGTTTGTAGTCAGCCCCGAGCTTGCCGATGTAGAGCGCGTCGCTGCGTCCGATGGTGGTCGTGGCATTGCCGCTGACCAGCACGTCGGGTTTACCGTAAACGCTTTTTTCATAGCTCAGGCCGAATTCCCAGCTCAGCCTATCCGTGGCATGCAGCGCAAGCTGCGCGTACAAACGATTGCGGGTGGGCGAGGCGCTCAGGAATTCCGTACCCAGCGTAAGATCCTTGCGCCGGTTGATTTCGTGCTGGTAGCCGAAGATCGCTTTGTAGCTGGGGGCCGCTATTTCATCCTGCAGAAATACCTGTTGCTGCCAACCGCTCAGGTAGTCAAAGCTTTGGTTTCCCGACACATGCTGGTATGCGTAACCCGCGACCAGCCGGTTGCCGGCGGCAAGTTGCTTCCTGACTGCGAATTGCAATGTGCCCAGAGTTTCGAAGGCCGCTCCGCCGAGGGTGACATCGCTGCCCGACATGCCCAGTTGCCCCGACCAGGGATCTGACGAGAACCGGTACTGCGCCCCGAGGTTGAGCAGAGTTTCATCGTACTGGCTCAGGCGCTGATAATCCGTGCCGTAGTAGCTGCCCGAGAGTTCCAGGCCGTTTGCATACGTGCCGGCCAATTGCGCCGCACCGCCGGCCAGCACTGTCGTCAGGGACGAGCCCTGACGCGAAGGCGACGTAACGCCGAACTGGGGTGCGAGCGCCACATTGTCGTCATAGCCTGCGGACAGATTTGCATAGCCGAACCAGCGCGGCGGCGAAAGAGTGCTGGGCGTGAGACGGGCGATTTCTGCAGCGGCCAGCCGTTTGATGTCCGGCTGGGAAGCTTCAGCATAGGCAGCCCGGTATTCCCGCAGTGCGGCGTTGCGCTCACCCTGGGCTGCGGCTATCAGTCCGAGGTTATAGCGAACGAGCGCAGCCAGGCGCGGAACGGGCAGCAGGCTTTCAAATTCGAGTTTTGCCTCTGGGTACCGGCCCAGACGGTAATAGACCGCGCCCAGGCTGTAATTGAGTTGCACACTCCGGTAGCCTGCGGCGCGGGCGCGTAGAAAATCATCGAGCGCATCAGCGTAATCGCCCACGCGAAACGCGGTCACACCGCGCGCATAGGCGGTTTCTGCCTGGTCGGCAGCGTGGCTTGAGGCACAGAGCAGCAATGCGCCCAGCCCCAGCAGAATGACAAACAGCCACCGTGGCACTTCAGGCAATCCCCAGACGCGGGGCGCTATTGTGACTTACGGCGTGTGGCTGTTACAAACAGCGGGAATCAAAATGCGTGCACGCATCCGGCAAGATGAAATATTCCCTTGTGTGCCGCAGTTTCAGCCGTTGGGCGGGCCTGGTGGCGGAGGAGGTGGCGGCGGAAGCGGATGCGGCTGCTGGTGGCTCAAGGACTGCGCCTGCTGTTGTGCTTGCGCAGCCTGTTGTACCTGGTATTCTGCGGCTGCTTGCGCTTGCTGTTGCGCCTGCTGCGCCGCTTCTGCGGCCTGTTGACTGGCATCGGCTTCGTGCTGTTGCGCCTGCGGTGCTTCTTTGGTTTCCTCGATTTGCTTTGCCGATTGCGCGGTTTGCCGGCCGAACTTACTTGCGCTGTCGCCTTTGCCGCCAGTGGATGTGGCGCCCGTTTTCTGCGTGCCGGTATTGGCGGGCACGGTAATATTCTGTACTACGGTTTTGACCACATCCTGTCCGCTGGGGATAACCGTCATGGTCACGTCCGGCACGGTACTGTTTACCGGCGGCGGGCTGTTATCCGCAAAGGCCGGCCAGCAGCCCAGAGCCAATGCGCCCAGTAGGCAGGCGCGCGCGATTTGCAGTTTCATGTTCATGAGCGTGTGCTCCTCAGCCCAGTCCTATCCGCGCCCACAGGCGGTGGACCAAGCCGCGTAATGATTCGTTCCCGGCCGCCATGACTCGCACCTTGAAAAGGTTGTCGCGGCCGGCGTAGTGCAGTGCAGTTTCCAGTGTGCCCGCAGCGCCAGGTTGGGCGATGAGCTGGAGATTGAGAACATTGCGCCCCTGAGCCAACTCGCCGTTCCAGGCTACTCGCTCTTCACCCGGATGGCCCTGCAAGTGCATGCCGCTGGGGACCGTGATCACGAAGGCAACGTTGTGGACGGGCTGCGCGGCATCCAGTGCGATGCGCACCACTGTCATGCGGCCGGCCGGCACCATGACAGTGCCATTCTGCAGCTGATAACCACCATGCGTGCCGGCGCCCCAGCTCAAAGCGAGGCCGATACCGATCCCCAGCAAAACAGCGGCAGCCAGCGCCAGCCCCCAATCCCGCGTGACGTTGCGATGCCTGCGCTCAGTGGCGGCCCAGGCGGATCCCAGCACGCGCTCTGCAAATCCAGGGGGTACGGGTGGCTCGGGTAACGCCCGCAAGGCGGCCAGCATTTCGCGTTGCAGTGCCCAGGCCCGACGGCAGCGTGCGCACTGCGACAGGTGCTCCCGGAGCTCCGGCGCCAATGTATCCAGCGGTTCCATATCCAGGCGTCTATGCAGCTGCTCACAGTTCATTTTGCGAAACCTCACTGGTTACCACGTCGGGGCCCGTCAAAGGGTTCCGATCACCGAGTACCGTACGCAGCTTGCGGCGTGCGCGGAACAGCCGGGATTTCAGGGTGCCCAAGGGAAGATTCAGGGTTTCGGCCAGCTCCGGCAGGCCGCGGCCTTCGATGTCGTGGAGTACCAGGAGCGCGCGGTGTTCCTGGCCGAGGCTGTATAACGCGCCGAGCACTTGGCGGCGGAGGCCGGCGGCCTGTGCGGCCTGCTCCGGTGTCCCCGGTGCCGCTTCGTTTTCAAACAGGGCCTCCCAGGGTTCGGGATACAGATGACCGAAAGGTGTGCGCCGCCGGTGACGCCACTGGTCAACAAACAGATTGTGCAGTGCCCTGAGGAGCCAGGGCTGCAGCGCGTCCACCTGGGCCAGATCCCGATGCCTGCGATACAGGCGCACCATGAGTTCCTGCACCAGATCTTCCGCGTCTTCCCTGCCTCCCGTAAACCGGTAGGCCAGACGGTAAAGACCGTCCAGATGAGGGCGCACCAGGGCTTCGAATTCCACGCGGCGGTTGTCGTTTTCCATCACCGGAAGCATGTCTCAAGCCGGGCCTTAATTAAAGAATAACGCCGGGCGTCGGCCAAAGGTTCCGCCGCAGCAGAAGATCGCAAAATGCCCGTTGCGCCTCCGACAAACGGCATAAAAACTTCCCCGAAAGTTGGAACCCGCGAACCGCGCCCGGCGTGATTATCCAGGTAACGTCCCAAACTTTGGAGAATTTCCATGTCAATCAAGACCCGAAATCTGGCACTTTTATTTGCCGGCGGTTTGTTATTGGCGCTGGCCGGCTGTAATGGCGGCGGCAGTTCCGACGCTACCCTGAACCTCGGTGTCACGGACACGCCGGTGGATGGCGCGCAAAACGTGGTGGTGGCGTTCACGGGTGTGGACCTCATGGGTCCCGGAGGCCAACAGAGCTTCAGCTTTTCCAGTGAGAAGTCCATTGATCTGCTCCAGCAGCAGGGCACCAACAGTGCGTCGTTGCTCGCAGGCGTCACAATTCCCGCCGGCAACTACCAGTGGATTCGCCTGGATATAGATGCCGCTAACTCCTACATCATCACCTCCACCGGCGCGAAATATCCGCTCACCATCCCGAGTAGCAGCCAGACCGGGCTCAAGCTGGTGAGCGGTTTCACTGTTGCCCAGGGTGACATCGCGGACTTCGTGATTGACTTCAATCTGCGTCAGTCCATCACCCAGTCAAACGCCGGCGGCATCACCAGCTATATACTGACTCCGGCGCTGCGGCTCATCAACGAGCAGCAGGTGGGCACGGTGAGCGGCAGCGTGGCGAGCACGCTCAGCATCGGCGGCAGCCTGATCACAGCCACCACCTGCAGCCCGGCGGTGTATGTGTATCCCGGTACGGTTACCGTACTGGATGGTTTCAACGTGAGCGTGAGCGGCGGCACCGCACCGCTGACCTCGGCCACTGTCAGCCTCAATAACACCACCGGCGTCTATGGCTATACGGTGGGTTTCCTGGCGCCGGGCAGCTACACGCTGGCGGTAACCTGCGCGGCCGATGACATGGCAGGCGCTACCACTCTGGCGTTCTCCGCTGCGCAAATCGCCACGGTGACGGCCAATACTACGACCACTGTCAATTTCTGATACCCCGGGCTGCACCGGGTGCAATAAGCCCCGCCGGCTACGGCGGGGCTTTTTTTGTCTCTCGCACAACCCCTACAATGCTGGCGGATTCCTGCCGATTGTTACCGTCTCTGTGTTCGAAGATCATTGCTCCGGTCATGCAGCGGTTGGCGCGGATTCAGGATCGCGTTATCCCGTGCGCAAATGGACGGCGACACCCGCGACGTAACACGACCTGCACTGGGGGCTAGAGTACCGGCAATGTCGGGCGTTCTTGGCTCTGTTGCCCGCTTGGCCCGCGTGTGGCCGTTTTGTCGTACCTCGGCGCGGCAGCGAGCGCCGGCCTGCTGTATCTGCAGGCGGCAAGTCGCAAGCCGGCGTTGGCGGAGAAGGCTGTGCTGATCTCAAAGAGTGGCGTTGCAGGACAAGACGATGCGACGCGGATACCCGCTGCGTCGGCAGCGGGTGTATTCGGCGGTCTGCGCTCAATTTTCATCAGGAGTATCACATGAGAATACTGTTGAAGGACGCGGCGGCCCGTGCTTTGGATTACCTCGATGGAGTGCAGACGAGAAACGTGGCGCCATTGCCGCAGGCGGTGGCCGGACTTGGGCGGCTGAATCAACCCCTGCCGGAACAGCCAAGCCGGCCCGAAGAGGTTTTGCGGGTACTGGATGAGACTTGCTCCGATGCCACCATGGCGATGGCCGGTCCGCGGTTTTTCGGTTTTGTCATTGGCGGTTCGTTACCCGCTGCGCTCGCCGCCAACTGGCTTGCGAGCGCATGGGATCAGAACAGCGCCTATTACCAGGCGATGCCGGCCACGTCCTATGTCGAGCAGGTCGCATTGCGCTGGGTCCTTGAACTGTTTCATTTGCCGGCGGCCTGCGGCGGTGCGTTTGTCACTGGCGGCACGATGGCAAATTTCTGCGCGCTCGCGGCGGCACGTCATGTGGTGCTCAAGCGTGCCGGCTGGGACGTGGAAGCCAGCGGCCTCATCGGCGCGCCGCCGGTGACGTTGGTGATCAGCGACGAAGCTCATCCGTCCGTCACGAAATCGCTGGGCTTGCTGGGCTTCGGCCGCAACCGCGCCGTCCGTGTGCCGACTGAT
>JAGXAZ010000124.1 GCA_018971365.1 Gammaproteobacteria bacterium
TATCCACACTGTGTCACCGGCGTGCTAAGTGCCGACAGTCGCCGCACCATCAAACGCAACATGTCATTGCTGCCGGCGTATTCGCTGGTACTGGCGCTGATCGCGTTTCTGGGATACATGGCGGTGGCGGCCGATGTGCAACACGATCCCGCTTATGCCGGCTGGTTCAAGCAATATGGCACCACGTTTGCGGTGCCGGCGCTCTTGTTGCATTCTTTTCCAGCCTGGTTCGCGGGCGTGGGCTTCGCGGCCATCGCCATCGGCGCGCTGGTGCCGGCGGCCATCATGTCCATCGCCGCGTCGAACCTCTTTACGCGCAACATCTACAAGGAATATCTCAAACCGGGCGCCACGCCGGAACAGGAAGCCAGGACCTCGAAACTGGCGTCGCTGATCGTCAAGCTCGGCGCGCTGGCCTTCATCATCTTTCTGCCGGAGCAATACGCGATTCAACTGCAACTGCTGGGCGGTGTGTGGATCATCCAGACGCTGCCGTCCGTGGTGATCGGGCTTTACACGCGCTGGCTGCACCGCTGGGCGCTGGTACTCGGCTGGGTTGCGGGCATGGCCGTCGGCACCGGCATGGTGGCGGCTGGGAATTTCAGGACTTCGATCTATCCGCTGCATCTCGGCGCGTTCACCGTGCCGGGCTACGCCGCGCTGTATTCCGTAATCATCAACATCGTCGTGGTGATTGTGTTCACGGTGATACTGCGCGCGCTGCGCACGCCGGCCGGCCGTGATCAAACCGCACCGGATGACTATGAGCGCGAGGCCGCGTGAACATCCCACGGCTCATCGGTCTGATCGCGGCGGCGCTTACCACGCTTTCCTTGCTGCCGCAGGTGTGGCGTTCGCTCAAGACGCGCGACACGCGCGGCATTTCACTCGGCATGTACGTGGCGTACACGATAGGCATCGCGCTGTGGCTGGTGTATGGTCTGCTGATCCACGACCTGGTGGTGACACTCGCCAATGGCGTGACCTTGTTCCTCGCGGCCATCATCCTCATGCTTAAACTGCGCTATGGTTGAACTACGTATGCACCCGCCGCGGACCATTATTCTTGTACTGCTGGCCCTGACGGCGTTGTGTGCGTTACACCGCGCTTACGCGGACGATAGCGATATTTACGCGCCGGGGATGAGCGCGGCGGCGGATCTCGGTAGCTATCGCACGGATTTTGCCTACAGTGACGGTAATCATCGGGCCGACATCGGGCGCTACGGCCTCAGCTTCGTGCAACCCGTGGCGCCGGAAGCGGGTTTCGGTCTGCAGGGCGGTTACATGACCGCCGGCATCGACAATGCGACGCTCAATCCGCTCGGTGACGGTTATGGCCCGTATTTTGGTTTGTTTTTCGCCTGGCATCGCGAGTTTGGCAATTACTGGGGCTTTGATGCGCAGGGCGGCTATACCTGGCACGACATGAGTTACAGCGGCGCGAACCAGCAGGCGGATGTTACTTGGTACACCGGCTACGCTTCGGCGGGTCCGGTGCTTCGTCTGGACCGCTGGCGATTTTCCGCCGGCGGCTACTGGCAGAATATTTCCGGTCATGAAACCGACAGCGGCACGGTGAACGGGCGGCTGGATTTTTCCGCGGCACACTCCAGCGGCGCCTACTTCGGGTTTGCTTATTACCTGGATCAGAGCGGCTCAGTCGGCATTTATGCGTTCGGTGGTGCGCGCCACGGCGTGAGCCTGGTTTTCAAGCGGGAGTTTTAGCGGTTCCGATGTGTGCGCTGCGTTTTCTTGTGTCGGGAATTTCGGGCGGCCTGTTTGGCTTTATAAGCGCTGCGTGGTTCATGAACCTGGTTCCGCGTATTTGATTGAATATGTGCGCGCAGCCAGGCTGCAAAATCCTTTTCGCTAAGTTTGCCTTCGGCGAGCGCGAAATATAGCGGGTACAGTTCGAGATCATCGGCTTGAAGCGTGGTTTGGTTGAGTTCCAGGAAGGTTTCGCAAGCCGCTGCGGCGGTACGTTTGTTGCCATCCACGAAGGGATGATTGCGGGCCAAGCCGAAAGCCAGGCTTGCCGCCAGTGAGGCTAGATCGGGTGCGGGATCGCCGTAAGTGAAAAGCTGCTGTGGCCGGGCAAGAGCAGATTCCAGCAGGGTTTCGTCGCGCACGCCCGCGCTGCCGCCGTGTTCCGCGAGCTGGCGGTCGTGCATGGCGAGCACCAGGGTTTTTTCCAGCCAAACAATCATGTTCAACTTTCGGAGAGCTTGCGCAGCAAGGTGCGGCGCTTGCGCATCACCTTCTCAGCCACTTCCATCTGTTCGGCGAGTTTGGAATCGAAGGGCGTGAGCTTGATGCCGTCCGGCAGCTCGGTGGCGTAGAGCGCGTCGCCTTTCTCCAGGCGCAGGCGCGCCAGCAGTTCCTTGGGCAGGATGACGCCGGCGGAATTGCCGACCGTGGTGACTTTGAGTTTCATGGGATAGCCTCCTGCCGAGATTATAACGTACGTTATAAATCAGGCAAACGGCGCTTACTGCCTGGGCTGGCAATGTTCTAGCAATATTGGCCGACAGCAATCCTCCGGCGCCCAATTCGAAATACCGGCCCCACCGAGGCGTAATTTATGTACCAGGCCGCATCCACTTGGTGGTTTTCTCGACCCGATGACGGCCGTCGCATAGGCAAAATTAGTGCGATAGCGGCCGAGCTCCACGGCCGCGCTTACGCTCGGCGTATAAATGTCAGTATCCCCGGTCTGCGCGCTTTGCAGTGCCGACAATGTCATCATCACCCACAACATTGCGGAGAGCCTGGGCGATCGTTGCGTGCTTTAGACCATGACGTAATTTGAGAGTCAGGACAATTTCGCCAGCCACCGGGGGGCGGCGTGCATGGTGCTGATTTTCAATCTGCGTTACCGCTGAGGTTGCTGTCAGCACTCCTGGCGGTACGCTGCCAATGCAGCCCATTCGTCGCCGACCGGTGGGCGTGCAACTTTCCCCGCGCCTGCTAGGCTAAGAATCAGGGCCGCGTGCATGCGGCGAACTGGCAGTGAGGCAGCATGAGCAGTCATCAGGTCATCGCGGTGGAAAATCTCGAGGATTGGTTCCGCCAGTCGATCGGCGGCGCACTTGAGCGCCGCCAGGTCACGGCCGAAGCGCACACCGAACAGTACATGGTGCGCCTCGCTACGGAGTTTGCGCGCACCGAGGCTTTGTATGAATACTCGCACGCCGAAGGTTACCGGTTGAAACCGCTGGCAGGCATGCTGGCGGAGGCCTTCGAAGCCGGCTCGCCCGAGAGGCGCCAGCAGTTGTTGCAGCGGCTGGGCGACGTGGCGCTGTTCATTTCCGGATTTTTCAGCGAATACCTCAATCACCGTCCGGTGGACGTGGACTATTACAGCCGCATGGGTGGTACCGCCTACGGCACGCTCGCGGAGATGGCGCCGGCCTCGCGGCGCGAGGCGGTGCTAAGCCCGGTGTTCGCGGAACTCGCGCGCAAGTTCGGCGAGTTCGTGGACGTGCTCAATGAAGTGGCGCAGCAGGCGCGGGTGTTCGACGAGCGCGATGTGCTGCGGCTCTACGAGCTGTGGTTGCGCACCGGCAGCCGCCGCGCCGCGGATAAACTGCGTGAACTGGGCGTGCAGCCGGCCGCCGGTGCGCACAGCCGCTTCACGCATTGAGTACATGCACGCCGCGGCTCCCGGCGCCACGCTCGGCACGCTGCAGGATTACCTGGCGCGGCTCTATGAACTCGATGTGATGTTTCGCGTCGAGGATTTCCTGTTGACCGATGCGCGTGTGGCGCAGGCACTCGAAGGCGCAAGCTACCGGCCGTTGGCGGAAAAACTCCTGCTGCGCGAGTCGCCGGCGGCGCTGGAGCTCTCCGTGTACCTCGATCCCGAAGTGCTGCAACGGCTTGCAGCCGGCGCGCCGCTCGAGGACTTCTGGACGGCGCTGGAAGGCGTCAGCCATTTCCTGTATCTCGCCTGGAATGCACAACACGACCGCGGCGTGCGCGCGGTGGAACTTGAGTTGCAGGCCGAGGTGGACAAGTACGCGCTCACCACGCTGCTCGGCGCGGGACAGGCCGGGCTCGGAGCCGGCGATGTGCATCAACTGCTGTTCGAACACACACGCTTCGATTCCGGCTTGAGCGGCGCGCTGCTGGAGCGTTACCGTGACGCCACGCGCGATGCGGCGCGCTACTGTCTGAGCCTGGCGCGCCGCTTTGCCGGTCCTGCCGATCCCGCGCGGCTGCGCGAGCTGCGCCGTTTCTACCGTCTCGATCACCGCACCAAAATGCGCTTTATCGCCGAGCATTGAAGCGCGACCGGCGGCCGGCCGGCGAAACCCGCTAGAATGGGCGCGTTTCCCCGCTGTGGAATTCCCGCATGTCTCGACGTCCGGTAAACGTCAACAAGCTGGAGAAGCGCCTGCGCCGACAGGTGGGCCAGGCCATCCAGGATTTCAACATGATCGAGGCCGGCGACCGGGTCATGGTGTGCCTGTCGGGCGGCAAGGACTCCTACACGCTGCTCGACATCCTGCTCAAGCTGCGTGCGAGTGCGCCGGTGGAGTTCGAGATCCTGGCGGTCAATCTGGACCAGAAACAGCCGGGTTTCCCGGAGCACGTGCTGCCGGAATACCTGGAGAGCATCGGCGTACCGTTCCATATTCTCGAGCAGGACACCTACAGCGTAGTCAAGCGCGTGGTGCCGGAAGGCAAGACCACCTGCAGCCTGTGCTCGCGCCTGCGACGCGGCGCGCTTTACACCTTTGCCGCGCAACACGGGATCACGCGAATCGCGCTCGGGCATCATCGCGGCGACATTATTGAGACGTTTTTCCTGAACCTGTTTTATGCCGGCAAGCTCAAGGCCATGCCGCCCAAGTTGCAGTCCGACGACGGCCGCCACGTGGTGATTCGTCCGCTCGCCTATGTCGAGGAGCGCGATATCGCCAAGTACGCTGCGCTGCGGGAATTCCCCATCATTCCCTGCAACCTGTGCGGCTCGCAGGAGCACCTGCAGCGCAAGGCGGTGAAGGCGATGCTGTCCGAGTGGGAGCGCGCGCATCCGGAACGCATAAATTCCATCTTTGCAGCGCTTCGCGACGTGGTGCCTTCGCATCTGGCCGATGCACGCTTGTTCGACTTCAACGCGTTGGGTGCGCATCTGCCGCCGCGTCGTGACTGGCTGGCCGCGGAGTCCGGCGGTGAAGCCGCTGCGGCCGAGGTGCTGGTAGCCACGGTGCCGGTGGACGCGTTGCTCAAGACCGCCGGGCGCGTGGCCGGCGCCTGAATGCCGGCCGATGTAAGCTTGAGAGGGGAGAATCACCTGTGACACTGGTCGCGGCCGCATCCGGTTATTTCAGTTCCGAACAGCTTGCCGCCCTGTCGAAGCGCGGACTGCAATTTGCCGTTGTGCAGGCACCCGCGGATTTGTCCGGCAAGAACTGCACGGTGCTGTGTCTCAGTCCCGGCCTGCTTTCCGCCGAGGCGGACCCCGCACGCTGGCAGGCGGCGGCCGCGGATGCCGCAATAATCGCCGACGAGTCCATGGCGCAAGCGGACGCGACCCGCATTTCGAACTCGTGGCCGCCGGCGGCCATTGCCGGCGCGCTGCATCTGGCCGCGCAGGGCGTACGCGAGCGCCGACAATGGCGCGCGCTCGGCGAATTGGGCGTGGCGCTCGCCGGCGAGCGCAGCCCCCAGGCGTTGCACGCATTGATTCTCACCGGAGCGCGGCCCCTGGCGGGCTGTGACGCCACCGGCCTGTTTCTGATCGATAAGCAAACCGGCGGCGATGGTGAATTG
>JAGXAZ010000125.1 GCA_018971365.1 Gammaproteobacteria bacterium
GGATCGCGCGCGCCAGGCGGAGATGCTGAATCGCGCGCGCGTGGTCATCACGCGTTCGGGTTATACCACGCTCATGGAACTGGCCGAACTCGGCAAGCGTGCGTTATTTGTGCCCACGCCCGGGCAGAGCGAACAGGAGTATCTCGCGCGCTTCCATCACCGGCGCGGCCACGTGTGTTCCACCACGCAGAAAAAGCTCGACATCGTGCGCGATCTGCCGCGCGCGCAAGCCGCCAACGGCCTGCCACGCATCGACACGCGGCACACCGTGGAACGGTTTCTGCGGATTATTGGATAACAACGTCAGGCGATGCGCGTGGCGCCCGTCGGACGGATGCTGCGCCACAACACCAGCACCACCGGCAAGTTGATCAGCCACATGGCCCCCGTCCACACCAGGCGGAAGCCCAGCATCATGGCCAGGCCATCGGTGTAGTTGATGCCCCATTCGTGCGCGGCCAGCATGCCCAGTACCTCCACGGTGCCGATCTGGGTGAACAGGCCGGCGCCGAGCAGCACGCTGGCGAGCGCGAATCCGTAAATGCTGGCTGCGGTCACAAAGCTGAGCGCAGGCAGACCCATGCCGCGCGCCACGAAAAAGAACGCCGCCAGTAGCGCGAACAGGTAAACGGCGGCGATCAGCAGGTTGCCGGCAAGAATCTGCGGGTTTGACAGGCGGCGCAGGCCGGTGAGCAGCTCCACGCCTTCCAGCAGCATGCGGCGCAGCAACGGGTGCGTGATGCGCTGCAAGTGACGATGCGCGTGGTGAACATACATCACGAAAACTCCGATTACCAGCGCGAACACGATCAACGCCAGGATCACCGCCAGCCGCAGTTGCGGCCAGCCACGCACGCCGATGACCGCGAGCAGCAGCAGTACCACCGCGATCTCGGTGAGCAGCATCACCACCGTGGCGGCGGCGCTGCGCGCGATGCGGATGCGGGCCGAGGCGGACAGAATCCAGTTCTGGGCGAATAATCCGAACGGCAGGGTGAGCGTGAGCTCGCCCACCGAGAACGCCAGCGCGAACGGCCCGAAGCCCGGGCGCACCGCCAGGTTGGCGAGCAGCAGGTGCAGTTGCAGCGCCTTGAGCGCGACGTACACGAAAGCGAAGCCCAGCGCGGCCAGCAACACGCTCAACGGAATCAGCTTGACGCGCTCCACCACCTCGCCGAGGTTGCCGAGTTTGAAGGCGAAGATCAGCAAGGCCGCGGCCAGCAGCACCGGCAGGATGAATGCCGGTTGGGCCGCGCGGCGCAGCCAGGGGTGCAGATTCATGGCCACAGCCGGGCGGCGAAGCCGGGCAGCAGGTCGCTGAAGCCGTTGGCAAAGTACGCCACGCGTTGCGCGGGAGTCTGCCAGCCGGCGCGCGAATTGCGTGGCCACAGGTTTTGCCAGCGTCCGCCTTCGAGCTGCACGAGGCGCCGGCGTTGCAGCCAGCGCAGGCGCTGCTGCGCGAGCGTTCCGCTTGTGCTGCCGGCAAGCAGCGGATCGATTTTCAGTCCATAGCGGCCGAGCGTCGCGAGCGCACGCTGCCACCAGTCGTAGAACTCCCGGGTACTGAAACTCTCCGGTCCGGCCGTCAGGTAAGCCGCAAGCAAATGGCTGGAGTTCACGTTCAGCAGATCCAGGATGGCGGCGCGTACCGCGGTCGAAAATGCGGCGTTGTCCGTGGTATCCGGAGCGTTCTGCAATTCACCGACCTGCATGATTACTCTCAACTTGCCCGGGCCGAGCCCATCATAGCTGAGCGCCACGGGCAACAGCCGCGGCGGCACCGCGGTGAGCCCGCAAAGCAGGCGCAGACCAGCGCGCACGCGGCCGAAGCGGCCGTCCGCGGAGATCACGCCCTCGGGTGAGAAGTACAACAGTTGCCCGGCATCCAACAGCGCGGCAAACCCCTGCAACTGCGCGGCAATCGTGGCGCGGAATGCGGGCGCGAGCTTCTGCAATGCAGTGGCGCGCAAGCGCCGCAGACCCCAAAGCGTGCGCCGCTTCGGCGGCCGGATGACGGAAAGCCGTGTGGGAAGCGTGCCGCCGCGCCTGCTGAACTCGCGCTGGCCGCGCGCGTTCAGGATTACGGCGGGATCGCGCTCACCCAGGCCGGCCGCGACCGCGGCCTCCAAGGTCTCCGCAGCACTGAATTCGCGCACCCGGCGTATCGGCGCGGTGCGCAGGATTTCAAAGAACCCGCGCAGTGGAATTCCGCCGAGCAGTTGCGGCAGCGGCGGTGGCCAGCCGGCCACATATTCGGAGAGAAAGCCGCGGCGAAACAAATCCTCGCGCGCCGCAAAATGCGTCAACGGCCGGGTGAAGCGCAGACCACGGCGTTGGCACAGCCCCGTGCCGACGATCGGCGCATCCGCGTCGCGCTGGTGGTTGGAAATCACCACGGTTCCGGGCGGCAGATGAAAGTCCGGCGGGAACTGCACTTCCCGGCGATACAGGCTGATGACCGTGAAATCGAAACCGCATTGGAACAGCCAGGCGAGCCAGGGGTGGCGATGCTGTTCGGCGTCGGGGACTCCGTGGAAGGCCATGCTGACTTGCCCCTCGATGGATCGGGCGTTTTGCCGGCGCTCAGCCGGCGCGGCGCGGATAGCGGCGCTGCTTCCACACGCTGCGCGTACCCAGCCAGGCGCGCCAGGCCGAATACCAGGTGGCGGTGAGAAACACCGTGGCCGTCAGCGGCAGGCATACGGCCGCCAGCGGGTTGCGCCGATAATATAGAAGAGTCGGAAGATAACCGAGCATCAGCAGCAGCAGCGCCGCCAACCCGAGCCAGCGCGTCACGCCCGTGAAGGCCAGTGCCGCGGGCGGTATCCAGAATGCCAGCAGTATGCTGACGGTGGTGCCGAGCAGCAGCCAGGGCGACTCGTGCAACTGCACATATGCACTGCGCGCGATCATGGCCACCATCCCGGCAAAGTCCTGCTGCCGCAGGCTGTGCGCGCCGTGCGTCAGGCCGAGATAACTGCGGTGGCCCGCGTGTTTCACGCGCGCTGCGAGCGTGCAGTCATCGATGATGGCATCACGCCAGGCGGCAAAACCGCCCGCATCCAGCAGCACCTGGCGGTCAATCAGAATCACACCGCCCGCGGCAGCGGCCACCCGATTGCCGCGGCGATTGGCCAGCGCGAACGGGTACAGCAGCTTGAAGAAATACACGAATGCGGGCAGCAGCCAGCGTGCCGCCGCGCCTTGAAGCCGGGGTTCCGCAAGCACCGAGACCAGGGCATAACCTTCATACGCCTTGCGCTGCAGCGCGACGAGCATGCCGGGCGCAAGCTGGATGTCGGCATCCAGCAGCAGCACGCGCGCGGTCTTGACCTCGGCGAGCCCCTGTTGCAGCGCCCAGAGTTTCCCGCTCCAGCCGGCCTGTGGCGGAGTGCCCGTCACCAGTGTCAGGTTGCACAAGCCCGCCGCGCGCGCCAACTCCGCGGTAGCGTCACTGGATTCATCGTCCACCAGTACCACCGGCGCATCGGGCGCGGCTGCGCGCAGTGCGGCCAGCGCCTGTCCGATGACTGCGGCTTCATCGCGCGCCGGAATCAGTACGCTGAAATCAGGATGGAGGGGTAAGGTACCCGGCTCGGGTTCAAGCCGTTCGCGGCAGCGCCAAGCCTGCCATGGCGCGACCAACAGCAGCAACCACAGCAGCAGCGACAGGGCGGCAAGAATCAGCACGCGCGGAATGCAGGCGGCGCGCGGCGCGCGATGATCAGTGCTGCGCCTGCGATGCGGTTTGCGGTGCGCGCGCCGGAGCCCGCGGCGGGCGCGGCGGGTATTGCATGGGCGGGTCCGGAGCAAACGGACCGGTGAGTTTCGGGCCGCGCATGCGCACCCACAGGGCCTTCAGCGGATGCAGGAAGGCGTCATCGGCCGCGGTGCCCTCGAAACCGCAGTGCGCCATGCAGTTGGCACACTTGGGATTGCGTCCCACGCCGTAGTGATCCCAGTCGGTATTTTCGATCAGGTCCTTGAAAGTCGGCACGTAGCCCTCGTCCACCAGCAGGTAGCACGGCTTCTGCCAGCCGAACACGTTGCGGCAGGGCATGCTCCACGCGGTGCACTGGTAGCCCTGGTTGCCGCACACGAAATCGATGAACAGGCTGGATTGCGACAATGCCCACTTGCGGCGGTTCTTCTTCCGGTTGGTGAAAATCTTGCGCATCAGTTCCTTGGACTGGCGCCGGCCCATGAACACGTCCTGGCGCGGCGCGTGCTCGTAGGCAAAGCCCGGCGAGAAGGTGATGCCGTCGACCTTGAGGTCTTCGGTGGCGAAAGTGAAAAACTCGGCCACTTCGTCGGGTTTGGCGGTGGTGAACAGCGTGGTGTTGATGTTCACCCGGAATCCGCGGCGCTTGGCTGCGCGGATGGCGGCGGTGGCAACATCGAACACGCCCTCGCGTCCCACGCTTTCGTCATGGCGTGTGCGCAGGCCGTCGAGATGCACCGAGAACGTCAGGTGGCTGGACGGCGCGAACAGGTCGAGTTTCTTTTCCAGCAGGATCGCGTTGGTGCACAGGTACACGTACTTGCCGCGCGCGATGAAGCCTGCGACGATCTCCTTGATGTCCTTGTGAATCAGCGGCTCGCCGCCGGCCAGCGACACCATGGGCGCGCCGCATTCCTCCACTGCGTGCATGCATTCCTCGACCGACAGGCGTTTTTTAAGGATGTGGGATTCGTAATCGATCTTGCCGCAGCCGGGGCATTCGAGATTGCACTGGAACAGCGGTTCCAGCATGAGCGTCAGCGGATAGCGTTTTACGCCGTGCAGTTTCTTGCTGATGATGTAGGAAGCAACCTTGAGTTGCTGGCGTACGGGAATCGACATGCTGGTTATCCTCCGACTTTTATTTCGCTGGCACTCAGTTCCTGTGGCGGCAAGAACTTGACGTGCTCCGCCGGGCCCGCCATGTTGCGCACCTCGGCGTGACCCCAGGTGGCGAGTTTTGCCAGCACTGCGGTGACCAGCGCTTCGGGCGTCGAGGCGCCGGCTGTAACCCCGACGCGATCTTCGGCTTTGAACCACGCACGTTCCAGTTCCTGGGCATCCTGCACCAGGTAGGAGCGCACGCCGGCCTGCTCACCGACCTCGCGCAGCCGATTGGAGTTTGAGCTGTTGCGCGCGCCTACCACTACGATCACGTCGGCGCTCTTGGCGAGTTCGCGCACCGCGTTCTGGCGGTTCTGGGTCGCATAGCAGATGTCCTTGGTTTCCGGCCCGCGGATGCCCGGAAAGCGCTGTTTGAGCGCGGCGATCACCTGCAGCGTGTCGTCCACCGAGAGCGTAGTCTGCGTGACATAGGCGACGTGTTCGGGATCGCGCACCCTGAGGGCCGCGACTTCCTCGGGTTCGGAGATCACGTGCACCGGGCCGCGTATGCGGCCGCGCGTGCCCTCGACTTCCGGATGACCTGGGTGGCCGACGATGATGAGTTCGTAGCCGTTCTGTTCGTATTTCTGCGCTTGCACGTGCACTTTGGCCACCAGCGGGCAGGTGGCATCGATGACCTTCAGGCCGCGCTCACGCGCTTCCTGCATGCGCTGATCGGAGACGCCGTGGGCGCTGAAGATGGTGACCGCGCCCTTGGGCACGTCGGCGAGGTTCTCGGTGAAGATCGCGCCCTTGCCGCGCAAGTCATTGACCACGTGCTGGTTGTGCACGATCTCATGCAGTACGTACACCGGCGGGCCGAAAATCTTGAGCGCCTGCTCGACCACATCAATGGCACGCGTCACCCCGGCACAGAAGCC
>JAGXAZ010000014.1 GCA_018971365.1 Gammaproteobacteria bacterium
TGGCGGCGCTCATCGGCTTGGCCGCCGGTATGACCGCGTACATCCTGTTCGTGGTCATCGCGCTCATCACCAACTTCACCTACTTTCACCGGTATTCGACCGCGCTGCCGAACATCACCGTCAACACGCTCGGTGTCTGGGTGCTGATAATTCCCGCCATCGCCGGCTTGATTGTCGGCATCATGGCGAAGTACGGCAGCAGCAAGATCCGCGGCCACGGTATCCCCGAAGCCATGGAAGCCGCGCTCACCTCCGCCGTCTCCCCCAGCCCAAACCCGTTGCCGCTGGCGGTCTGCACTGTATTACCGTTGGCTTCCCTGGTCGTGGTAATCGTGGTCTGGCCATGGACAGCGATGTGCGAATCGATGTCGTGCGCCGTGGTTTCTTTCGTGATGCTCACGGACACACTGATCGAGCAGGTTGTTTGGCCCGCATTACAAGCGTTGACCACATACCCCGTCGGATCGGTCATGCTCAGCGGATTATTCAGCACATAGCTGTAGGGATTGAGGCTCTGGGTATTGGTCGGGAACTCGAACACCGGGTCCACGGAGAGGAACCGCCCGAGATTCGGGTCATAGATGCGGCCGTTCATGTGGATGATGCCCACGTTATCCAGCATCTCCTGGTGCGTGAACCCGTAACGGTCCGTATCATGATCCGCTAGGGCTTCGGCTGAGCCCACCGGCGGCAGCCAGGTTGAGGGCTCGCGCCGCCCGCCCCAGGCTACCCACACTGCCGTTGATCTGCGTCAAGGTGTCCGCCCGGGCGCGCATACATAATGGCGTCGTCACTACAAGGAGGATTCAATATGCGCCGTTCACCCCCGCTGTCCGTCCGTGTCTATCCAGTGCTGCTCGCCCTGTTGCTGTTTGCGGCGGGCGGGGCGGCACGCGCGCAGACATCCAACCTGCCCAATTCCCCCGCCAGTTACCGGCCGGACGTGAGTTTCACCCTCAAGACCCACATCGGCGCCAAGGGCATGACCTTTCGCGGCGTCGGCAACGGCATCGACGGCGTGGACAACCCAACCCTCAAGGTGCCGGCGGGCGCGGTGGTGCAAATCACCCTGATTGACGGCGATGGCGCCGAGCACGACATCAGCGTGCCCGAGTTCAACGCCCTGTCGAATCATGTGATCGGCATGAACGCCAGCAGCGTGATCGTGTTCCGCGCCGACAAAGCCGGAAATTTCGATTATTTCTGCACCCTGCCGGGCCACCGCCAGGCCGGTATGGAAGGCAAGCTGATCGTGGGTGAAGCCGCCGCCGCCCTGGCGGTGGAAGCCGCCGACATCAGCCGCGATCCCGCCGAGGTGCCGCTGCCCGTGGGCGCCCGCGCTCCCAAGCAGGTGCATTTCACCCTCACCACCGAGGAAGTGCAGGGCCGCCTGGCCGACGGCACCAGCTATACCTACTGGACCTTCGATGGCAAGGTGCCGGGACCGCTGCTGCGGGTGCGGGTGGACGACAGCGTGACCCTGACGCTGAAAAATCCGGCCGGCAGCCACATGATCCACTCCATTGACCTGCACGCGGTCACCGGTCCCGGCGGCGGCGCGGCGGTGATGCAAGTGCCGCCGGGGCAGGAGCGCTCCTTCACTTTCAAGGCGCTCAAGCCCGGATTGTACGTGTACCACTGCGCCACCCCCATGGTGGCGGAACATATCTCCAACGGCATGTATGGCATGATCCTGGTGGAGCCGGCCGGCGGCCTGCCGAAGGTGGACAAGGAGTTCTACGTGATGCAGGGCGAGCTCTACACCACCGGCGCCTACGGCCAGCGCGGCCACCAGGAGTTCGACGTCAACAAGCTGCTGGACGAGCATCCCACTTACTTCGTGTTCAACGGCGAAGTGGGCGCGCTCACCAAATACCACCCGCTGCACGCCAAGGTCGGCGATACAGCGCGCATCTTCTTCGGCGTGGGCGGACCGAGCTTCACCTCCTCGTTCCACGTGATCGGCGAGATCATGGACCGGGTGTACGAGTGGGGTTCGCTGGTGTCACCGCCGGTGCGCGACGTGCAGACCGTGTCGGTGCCGCCGGGCGGCGCGGTGATGGTGGAACTCACGTCCGAAATGCCGGGCAAATACCTGCTGGTGGATCATGCGCTGTCGCGCCTGGAGCGCGGACTGGTGGGTTACCTGGAGGTGAGTGGTCCCGCCAATCCGGCTATCTACAAGTCGGATTACGCTCCGGCCCCCGGATCGGGCCACTGAGTCGCTGCCTGCTCCCGCAATGCCGGGGCGCTGCCGGTTGCAGCGCCCCGGCACCGTCCGCCGGCGAGCCGCACCACGTCAGAATGTCTTCGGCTTGAGCGGCGCGATGATCCGGTCGAGGTAATCCGGCGTGCCCGCCACGCGTTCCAGATGCGGATAGCGCAGGCCGCCGTGGTAATCCACGGCATAGGTCTGGTAATAGGTCAGGTCCCTGACGAGCAGCTTGATGGGCTGCGCCGAATCCTTGGCTTCGCGTATGGCTTCCCGGAACACGTCGGGCGTGAATGCCCGGCCATTCACCGCGACCAGCGTCATGCCCGGAGCCAGGCCGGCCTTGTACGCCGGACCGTCCCACAACACGTCCCTGATTTCACCGTTCTTGCAGTCCGCCGTGAGACCGATTGAATACATGGCATTCAGCGTGTCATAAACCTTTTCAGTGGCCTCGAAGTACTTTGACTCCACGTCGGTATATACGAGTTTGTAACCGCCGCGCGTGATGCCAGCCAGCGGTGCGTGATATTGCTTGCGGTCAAGCATGCGACGCAGGAATCCGCCCCAGTCGTAGGGCTGGACCTGGTTCAGCGCCTGAACCACATCATCAAAGGTATACGTCCGGGTCACATAACTGCCGTTGTCCATGCCGTAGAACAGGCGCGCAAAATCGTTGAGTGAACGGCGTCCGTGGCTGAGTTCCAGGATCTGCGTGTCCACGTCCAGCCACAGCAACACGCCTTCGCTGTAAAAATCTCCGGCACTGCGCCGCCAGTTGTGCCAGGCGCCGGGTACGTAATACAGGATGGAGGCCTCGTCGGCGGTGTCCTGCAGCGGCCGCCAGCTGCGTCCCGGCATGTGATCCATGTTGGCGGCGTTCAGCGCCAGCGCCGCGCGGTAATCGGCGGGCGTCCACAGCCCGCTGCGCGCGGTCATGACCTCGCCCCAGTACTGCGTCAGGCCTTCATACACCCACAGCAGGTCGTCCTTCATGGGTACGGAATTGAAATCCGGCGTCCAGAGATCATACGGACGGCGGAACTTGCCGTTCCAGGAATGCGTGTATTCGTGCGGAACCAGCCCGGACCCGAGCAGATAGGAATCCGCGTCGGTGAAATAATTGGCGCGCGTGCGGTCGTCGGAGGACTGATGATGCTCCAGGCCGAAATGCCCGGTGTTGTCGGAGAGCGTCAGCAATGCATGGTAACTGGCGTAGTGGTGCGCGTCGAACATGCGGTTTTCCTGCTGCACCAGGTTGCGATACGCACTGATCTGTTCGGGCGTGATGGCGAGATTCTCGGGACCGTCGGCCACCAGATCCAGATACACCGGCACGTTCGCGCCCGGGTCCAGGTCCACCTGCCTGAAATACTGCCCGGCAATCAATGGTGAATCCACCAGATTGTTGAGGGTCACGGCGCGGAAATGCACTTCGCCGCCCGCACCGTTGTGCGGTTCGAGTGCAGTGGCGTACTGCCAGCCCTGGGGCAGTTTCACGCCGGGCGCAACCGTGATCGCGCGCGACGCATAACCCGCGGGATACAACAGCACCTGGTTCCATTCAAGGTCCACGATCGCGGGCGTAGCTGACACGCTTGCGCCGAAGCGCCCGCCGCTCGTGGGCGAGAGGAACTGGAATGCCGCGTTCAGGCTGTGCGCGCCATGGGGAACATCGAGATGCACGGCATACATGTCCACCAGATCACGGCGCCAAGAGAGCGTCTGGCCGTTGGCGGTGAACACCATGCCCGCGAGATTCTCCAGCGGTCCGCTCGGCGAGTGTTCGCCGGGTATCCACTTCGGGTAGTAAAGCGTCAGCGGACCGGGGCGCACCGGGATGGTCTCGGATACGCGGAAAATCTTGCGCGGTGCATCGGTCAAATCCACCTGTAAGGTGAGGATCCCGGGGTAGGCCGAGGTGAGATCCGCGGCCGCGACCGGGCCGGACAGTGCCGCCACGGCCAGCAGGGTTACCGCGAGCATGGGGGGAATGCGGATTTTCATGCAGCGAGTCCTCTTATTAATAATGCGCGGCGGCGCGGTGGAATCACGATTCCTTCCGCGGACGCCGCGCCCGGGGGAGACCGTTGCGGGAACGGCCTATGTTAGTATTTCTGCCCCGCCATCGCCTACCCTGGCTGGCCAACATCCGCACGCTGCCGGCGTGCCCTTGTGCAACGGAATTCCCACGGCCCCACCGGGCCGGACTTTCAACGGAGGCTTTATGCGAGTGTCCTGCTACCTGCTCCTGGCCACACTGTGTGCCACCCCGCTTGCCGGCTTCGGCGCGGATGCGCCGGCTGCCGGGACTGCTGCGGCTGAGGCCCAGGCGTTGCATCTGAACTGGCTCGACCGCGGCGCCAGTCCCTCCGGTAACTTCTACCAGTTTGCCGATGGCGACTGGATGAAGAACAACCCGATTCCGGCGGCGTTTGCGCAATGGGGCCAGTTCGGCATCGTTTCGCAGCACAACAAGGACGTGATCCACGCGCTGCTCGAGGATGCCGCCAAGAATACCCAGGCGCAACCGAGCAGCGACGAGCAGAAAATCGGCGACTTCTATGCCAGCGGCATGGACGAAGCCGCGATCAACAAGGCCGGCATCACGCCGCTGCAACCGGAACTGGAGCGCATTGACGCCATCCAGAACCAGAAAGAATTGCAGGCGGAAATCGCGCACCTGCAGATGATCGGCGTGAACGCGCTCTTCGGTTTCGGCGAGATGCAGGACCTCAAGAATTCGAGCAAGGTGATCGGTGTGGCCGGCCAGGGCGGCCTCGGCCTCCCCGACCGTGACTATTACCTCAGCAAGAATCCGGATTTCGTCAAAATCCGCCAGGCTTACGTCAGCCACGTCGCCAACATGTTTCTGCTGCTCGGCGAACCGATGTACACCGCCTCGCGCGATGCCGGCACCGTGATGGACATCGAAACGCGCCTGGCACAGGCTTCCATGTCTCAGGTACAGCAGCGCGATCCGCGCGCGGTTTACCACGTCATGACGCTGAAGAAGCTCGACAAGGAAACACCCGGCTTCAACTGGCAGGCGTATTTCGCCAACATCGGACATCCGGAGCTGAAGAGCATCAACCTGGCCATGCCGCTGTTCTTCAAGGCCATGGGCCGGGACCTGCAGCGCACTCCGCTTGCCGACTGGAAAGTGTATCTGCGCTGGCAACTGGTGGACGCATTCGCACCCTACCTGTCCCAGCCGTTCGTGGACGAGAACTTCAAGATGCACGCCACGCTTACCGGCGCCAAGGAACTGCTGCCGCGCTGGCAGCGCGTGGTGAATGCCGAGGACGATGCCCTGGGCTTCGCCGTCGGCAAGGTCTACGTGGACAAGGTGTTCCCGCCGTCCTCCAAGGCCGACGCGCTGGCGATCTTGCACGGCGTGCGCGCGGCTCTCAAGGACGACCTCCAGACCATTCCTTGGATGGGCAAGAAGACGCGGCTCGCGGCCATCAAGAAACTCGACATGATGGGCGAGCGCATCGGCTATCCCGACAAATGGCGCGATTACTCCGCACTCAAGATTGACCGCGGCCCGTACGTGCTCAATGTACTGCGCGCCAACCTGTTCGAGAACGAACGCGAGCTCAACAAGATCGGCAAGCCGGTGGACCGCAACGAGTGGTACATGACCCCGCAGACGGTCAACGCCTACTACGACCCGTCCATGAACAACATCAACTTCCCGGCGGGCATCCTGCAGCCGCCGTTCTTCGATCCAAACGCGCCCATGGCGGTGAACTACGGCGCCATCGGCGCGGTCATGGGCCACGAGATGACCCACGGCTTCGACGACCAGGGCAGCAAGTTCGACGGTCGCGGCAACCTCAAGAACTGGTGGAGCCTCGAGGACCGCCACCGCTTCAATGAGAACGTGAAATGCATTGTCAAGCAGTACTCAGGCTACACCGTGGACGGCGATGTGCACGTTCAGGGCAAACTGGTGACCGGCGAGGCCATTGCCGATCTCGGCGGCCTGAAGCTCGCGTGGATCGCGTTCCACAATTCGCCGTACTACAAGGACGCGCCCACCATCGACGGCTTTACGCCGGACCAGCAGTTCTTCCTCGGCTTTGCGCACTTCTGGGCGAGCAACACCCGGCCCGAGGAAGCCCTGCGGCGCATCACCACTGATCCGCACGCGCCCGCGCGCTATCGCGTGAACGGCACGCTTGCCAACCTGCCGCAGTTCCAGCAGGCCTTCGACGTGCCGGCCGGCAGCCCGATGGTGAACAAGAAGCGTTGCGTGATCTGGTAGCCAGACGCGTAGACGCACCAGACAATACGGCGGGCTTTGGCCCGCCGTTTTTTTTGGCTTCGACTGGCAGCGGGCCTGCCGATGGCTGAGCCGCCACCGCCAGGTTTGCGGCGGCGGCGATAGCGGCCTGCAACCTTCACGGTGTTGCCGCCGGATTGCATGGCGTGTTCCAGCCCGGCATGCAGCGCTGTGTGTTCCTCGGCCAAGGATGCGGGGAATAGGGTATTTCATGGTTACCTCCGTAGACGCCGGGTGGCCGGGCCAGGCTTGAACAAGCCTGAATTGCGGGTCGCCGCTCGCTGCAGCCAACATGAGCGCCGGCAATAATGCCGGCGCGAACACGATCGCAGAAACGGGTTTGCCGGTTTCGCCTGGCGTCAAAAATGCATCCTGCGTGCGCCTTCGCGGCCTGTACGGAATCCGAAGTTGCGGCAATAATCGCTGCATCCGCTTCACAGCGCGCCGGTATAATTCTCAATCCAGCCGGGTGCACCGAAATGGGCTGTGATCTGCATCAACTCCTGCGGCCGCGGTCCGGCAAAATGTTTGCCGCCGTACCGAGTCCGCGGCCCTGCCGGGCGAAGTAACCGCCGGCGAACGCATCGGCACGACAAGATTCGCATGAAAACCCGCTGGTACATCGATTTGTACATCTTCGCCGCCTGTGCCGGCGGCCTGGTCCTGGGCTTTGCCCTGTGGCTTGCAGCGGAGCGGCACGCGGCTGACTGGGCGTGGAGTGCGGCCGCTGTGGTGGCCGGCGTGGCACTCTTGTCGCGCGTGAGCGTGGCCTTGTGGCGGCGTAAGGCCGGTGTGGACCTGCTGGCACTGGTGGCCATCGTCGGCGCGCTCGCCCTGCAACAGTCGCTCACGGCTGCCGTGATCGCCGCGATGCTCGCCAGCGGCCGGTTGCTGGAAGGTTTTGCGGAGCGCCGCGCCGGCCGGGAGATGTCCGCTTTGCTGGCCAAGGTTCCGCGCACCGCCAATCGCTACGCGGGTGGCGAGCTCACGCAAATCGCGCTCGCCGCGGTAAAACCCGGTGATCGCCTGCTCGTGCGGCACGGCGAAGCCGTACCCGTGGACGGGACGCTGGTTGCCGAACGCGCAATGCTGGACGAAGCGGCGCTCACCGGCGAATCCCTGCCAGTGCCATACCAAAGCGGCGCGTGGCTGCGCAGTGGTGCGCTGAATGCCGCGGATTCCTTCGACATGCTGGCGTCCGCGACCGCGGCCGACAGCACCTTTGCCGGGATTGTAAAGCTGGTGGAAGCGGCCCAGCGCTCGCGTGCACCCGCCACACGACTCGCAGACCGCTACGCGCTGTGGTTCATCCCAGCATCCCTGGGGCTGGCTGCGATCGCCTGGTTGCTGAGCGGTGACGCCATGCGCGCACTGGCGGTGGTGGTGGTGGCCACGCCCTGCCCGCTGATTCTGGCGGTACCGGTTGCCATCGTTTCCGGGATGTCGCGTTGCGCCAAGCGCGGAATCCTGGTCAAAGGCGGTGCGGCGCTGGAAGCACTGGCCGGCGCGCGCACTCTGTTTTTCGACAAGACCGGAACGCTGACGGGCGGGGAGGCACGCCTGGTGGAGATCAAGGGCACGGCCGCCGGTGGCGAAAACAAATTGCTCGCGGCCGTGGCGTCGCTCGAACAGATGTCGCAGCACGTGCTCGCCAAAGCAATCGTGAGGGCGGCACACGCACGCGCACTCCCGTTGAGCCTTCCGGACGGCGTGGGTGAATCCGCGGGTGCCGGGATGATTGGCACGGTCAATGGCCGTCGGGTGGCCGCGGGTTCCCGCGACTACATTGCGCGTACCGCGGCGCTGCCGCAGTCGGCACATGACCTTCTGGAGCGCACCAGTGCCGAAGGCATGTCCGCGGTCCTCGTGGCCATCGACGGAGCATTTGCCGGCACATTGCTGCTTGCCGATCAGATACGCATGGAAACCCCGCGAGCACTGCGCCTGCTGCGGCGTGCGGGCTTCCGCCGCATCGTAATGCTGACCGGTGACCGTCGCGACGTGGCCGAAGCCATCGGCAGCGGCCTGGGAGTGGATGAGGTGCTGGCGGAACAGACCCCGGCAGACAAGCTGGCGGTCATCTCCGCGGCCGGTGCATCGGAACCGACCGTCATGGTGGGCGACGGAGTGAATGATGCGCCCGCGCTGGCCGCCGCCAGCGTCGGCGTGGCCATGGGCGCACGCGGCGCAAGCGCCTCCGCCGAGGCGGCCGGCATCGTGCTGCTGGTGGATCGCCTCGACCGGCTTGCCGAGGCCTTGCATATTGCGCGCGCGACGCGCGCTATCGCGTTGCAGAGCGTGGTTGCCGGGATGGGCCTGTCGATACTGGCGATGCTGGCGGCAGCCTTGGGCTACCTGCCACCGCTGTACGGTGCGGTACTGCAGGAAATTATCGACGTCGCGGTTATCCTCAACGCGCTGCGCGCTTTGCGCATCCACCCGCTGCGCGCCAGCCGCCACAGCCTGACGCCGGAGGAATCGGAGCATCTGCGCACCGACCATGAGCGGCTCGCGCCGGTGCTCGATCGGCTGACCGCAGTGGCCGATCGCCTGCCGACCTTGCAGCGCGCGGACGTGCTGCCGGTGTTGCGGGAGCTCGACGCGCTGCTGCAACAACAATTGCTGCCGCATGAGCAAGCCGACGACCGACAAGTCTATCCGGCCCTCGCCGCACTGCTCGGCGGCGACGACCCGTTGGCGGCCATGAGCCGCACCCACCGCGAAATCTTCGTGCTGTATCAGCGACTCCACCGGCTGGTTTCGGAACTGCCGCTGCAGGGTGCCGACCCCGGCACCCTGCGGGAGCTGCAACGCGTTCTGTATGCGCTGGATGCGATCTTGCGCCTGCATTTCGCGCAGGAAGAGGAGATCTACCAGAGCCTGGCGCAGGCCTGAGCATCGAAGCGCCTCCGACCATGCACCGCGCCGACGCTTGCGGCGCGCCTCACGCAGATTGACCACGAGCGCGAGCTCACGCTGGCGCTCACCGAGCTTGGTCTGCCGGGCCAGGCCAAGATTCGCGCCCTGCCCGCGCCTGCGTGAATCCGGTCAGCGGGTGCTGCGCGTCGCCGCGCGCCGCTGCCAGGACAGGTACGCCAACGGGATGACGAAGAGCGTCAGGACCGTGGAGGCGAAGGCGCCGAAGATCAGCGAGATCGCCAAGCCGCCGAATACCGGATCGCTGAGCATCACGGCCGAGCCCAGGATGATCGCGAGTGCGGTGAGCAGAATCGGCCGCAACCGCACCGCGCCCGCTTCCAGCACCGCGTGCTCCAGCGACTGGCCATGGCGGCGGCGTTCCAGGATGAAATCAATCAGCAGCAGCGAATTGCGCACCACGATACCGGCAAGCGCGATCACGCCGATCATGGAAGTCGCGGTGAACGACTGGCCGAGCAGCCAGTGGCCGGGGAACACGCCGATGAGGGTGAGCGGAATCGCGCCCATCACCACCAGCGGCATCAGGAACGAGCGGTAATAGCCGACCAATAAAAGATAAATCAACAGCAACGCCACGATGAACGCCATGCCGAGGTCGCGGAACACGTCGAGTGTCAAGCGCATCTCGCCTTCCCAGAACAACTGGTAGCGCTGCAAGTCCTCGGGTTGCGCCGGCGTAAACCCCAGATTGCCAACCCGGAGTCGGCTGCCGTCGACAAGTTCGAGACCGTTCAGCCAATGTGTGAGGCTCACAACTGCGTACACCGGGCTCGAGTGCAGCATCTCGCCGCCCAGGTACACCACCGGGTACTGGTCGCGCGTGTAGATCGGCTTGTCCTCAAGCGCGGGCACGAGATGCGCGATGCTCGAGAGCACCACCGGCTGGTTTTGGTCGTTGAGCAGATACAGATTGTCGAGCGCCGCAGGACTCGTACGTGCCGCAGCCGGCAAGCGCAACACGATGTCCTCGGGCGTGCGCGCACCGGGCGCGTGCACACTGCCCACGCTGAGCCCGCCGAAATACGCGCGCACTTGCCGGGCGATTGCTGCGGGCTCGAGGCCGGCGAGCGTTGCGGCGCTCTTGTCCACCACGACGCGGTAGCCGGGAACGTCCGCGGGTACCGAGTCGTCCACGTTGATCATCCCGTACACCCGCGGGTAATACTCGGTACGGATGCCTTCGGCGAGGCGCTCAAGCTCCGCATAGCTTGGTCCATAGAGCGCGGCCTCCATCTGCGAGCGCACCGGCGGACCCGGCGGCGTCTCGAAAATCTTGATGCGCGTGTCGGGAAACAGGGCGCGCACCGGCGCAAGCGTGATATAGAGCTCCTGCGCGATGCGGTGTGAGCCTACCCAACGGTCATGCTTGTTGATGAGATTCACGCGCATCTGGGCGAAGTCGCTGCCGCGGCGCGCCGGGTCGCCGCGCACCAGCGCGGCGAAGTCCTCGGGTGCCGCTGCACCGAGAAAAGTCTGATAATCGGTGACGTAACGATTGCGCGCCAGCAGGGCACCTACGGCCGCCGCGACGCGGCCGGTGGCTTCGAGCGCCGTGCCCGCAGGACTGTCAATCTCGATGAGCAGGGTGTTCACGTTGTCGTCCGGCAGCATCTTGAGCCCCACGCCGAGCGCGGCGAGCGGCTGGTTGGCGCCGCCCGGCCGAATCAGTTGCCACAGGGGTTGCAGCATGGCGAGCACCAGGAGCGTCGCCACGGCGGCGAAGAACCAGCGCCGGTGACGCCGTGAATCCGCGAGGCTGCGGAACAGGCGTGTATAAACGCGGTGCAGCCAATCCTGAGGGTGCGTCCCGCGCTCCTCGAGCGTAGGCGCTGCAGCTTCCTCCCACACGGAGCGTGCCTTGGACTTGAGCCAGCGGTACGCCACGTACGGCACGATAGTGTAGGCAATGATCAAGGAGGTGAGTATTGCGATCGGGGCGTTGAACGGAATCGGCGCCATGAACGGCCCCATCATGCCGGTGACGAAGGCCATGGGGATCAGCGCGAGGATCACCGTGAAGGTGGCAATAATGGTGGGTTTGCCGATCTCGTTGGCCGCCGTCACCACCAACCGTCCAAAATTACGTTCGCGCGTATGGTGAAGATGGCGGTGGATGTTCTCGATCACCACAATGCTGTCATCCACCAGCAGACCGAGCGACAGGATCAGCGCGAACAGTGTAATGCGGTTGATGGTCTGGCCCTCCACCCAGCCGATGCCAAGCACCACGAACAGGATTAGCGGAATCGAGAGCGTCACCACCGAGGCCTCGCGCCAGCCGAGGAACACCAGCAGGATCACCACTACCGCCAGAATCGAAATGCCCAGATGCTCGATCAGCGTGTTGACTGCGTCATCGGCATCGGCACCGTAATCGCGTGTGATGGTCACAGTCACGCCTTCGGGCAGCGCCGCACGCTCGATCACATGCAGCCGCGCAAGCAGCGCGTCGGCAACGCGTACGCCGTTGCTGCCTTTTTGCCGCGCGAACGCCAGAGTCACCGCCGTCTCTGGCTGCCCGACAGCATGTAGCTTCCCCGCGGCAGGCCCGAACGCGAACAGCGACGCTACGTCCTCGCTCGCGGGTGCGGTGGTAATGCTCGCCACATCGCGCAGGAATACCGGCCGCTGCTGCCACACGCCCACGATGACGCTGCCCACGTCGTCGGCGTCGAGGAATTCGGCATCCACCCGCAATGGCACTTCACGGTTGTCGGCGACCAGCTGCCCGGCACCCAGGGCGGTGTTGTTGGCTTGGAGTGCCTGGACTACGCTCGCGAGCGCCACGTGATGGGCGGCAAGACGCGCGGGGTCGAGCCACACGCGTACCGCGGGCGGCGGAGCGCCGGCGATCCAGCTCTTGCCCACCTGCGGCACGCTGCGCAATTGTTCCAGCAGATGCGCGGCGATGCGCCGTAATTGCATGCCGTCGAAATGCGCCGAGCTGAGTGTCAACGTGAGGATCGGCACGTCGTAGAGGCTCACCGACTGCACCAGCGGCATGGCGGTGCCGGGCGGCATGCTGTCCAGATGACTGTTCAGTTGGTTATAGACCTTGACCAGGCTGCGCTCTTCGTCCTGACCGACGCGGAAGCGCACCGTGACCATGGCGGCATCGTCGCGCGCCATGCCGTAGGTGTGGTCCACGCCGGGAATCGAGGCCATCAGCGCCTCGAGCGGGCGCACCACCTGGTTGAGCATTTCTCCGGCGTTGCTGCCCGGGCGGCTCACCGAGATGTTGACAACCGGCACCACGATTTCCGGGTTGTAGGTGCGCGGGGTGGCGAGAATCGCGAGCAGACCGAACAGTGTCGCCGCCACCGCCATGAGCGGCGTGAGCTTGGAGTGCAGGAAAGTTTTGGCAAGCCGGCCGGCAGGATTCAGACCTGGCTGGTCGGACCGGGCGTCACTCATTTGTTTGTATTTGCCGGCGCAACGCGTGTGCCGTTGTCGAACTCCGGCCCCGGTGCCGCCACCACGCGCTCGCCCGCAGCCAGCCCTGCGAGGATTTCAATGTTGTTACCGTGTGTTGCACCCGCGCGCACCAGACGGAAGGTGGCGACGCCATCTGCATTCACCACGAACACGCCGTCCAGTCCCGCACGCTGCAGCAGCGCGCTCGCCGGCACTATGAGTGTGGTATGCCGGGCGAGCGGGAAGGTGACGCTCGCATAGGCGCCGCTCGCGACCTTGGCATCAACCGGCAAATCCAGCTTCACGAGATGCGTGCGCGTGACCGGATCGGCCGCGCTCACGCGCTCGATTACCCGCGCGCGGTAACGCCTGGCATCCACCGTGACGAAAACTTCTTCGCCGAGAGTGACCCGGGTGAACAATGACTCGCCTACCTGGGCCTCCACCTGCGGCCGGCCGCCGTCCAAAACGATGAGCGGTGCGCCGGGCGCAGCATAGTCGCCGGCGCGCACGTTTTTGGCGGCCACTACTCCGGCAAACGGCGCGCGGATCACGGCATAACTGAGTTCAGTGCGCGCCGCCGCCACCGCCGTATCCGCCGCCTGAGCGGCGGCGGCCGTGACCGTGTGCCGGTGCTGCATTTCTTCGAACTCGTGTGGCGAGACCGCCTTCTCTTTATATAAGGCCTCGTAGCGCTGGAAATCCCGCTCGGCTTGCTCAGCATCGGCATGCGCGGCGGCGGCACGCGCCCGGACTTCGGCAAGCGCCGCCTCACTCGCCACGGGATCCACCTCGAGCAACAGCGCGCCGCGCGCCACGTGTTGACCGGCCGCAACTGCCACGCGCGTCACCTGCCCGCCATTGCGCGAGGCAAGCTCGGCGTGTTCACTGCCGATCACCGTGCCCGGGATTTCCACCGTGTCGGTGAGTACCACGCTCTTGACGCTGACTGTGGCCGGTGCAGCCGCGGGTTGGGAGGCAAGGTTCTGCGGCGCTCGGCCACAGGCCGCCAGCACGGCGATGGCAACTGTCAGAAACAAACTGCGAATGGGGTACATGTCATGGACTCGATTGAGGGGCGGACGCGGGTGCGGTGGCGAGCTTCGCCGGATCCAGTTCGTTCACCAGCAGCCGCAGCTCGGCGCGCGCCAGCAGTGCCCGGTAGCTAGACTCGACGCTGTGCGCGCGCTCGGCATCGCGGCGCGCCTCGCTGTCTTGTAACTGGCTCAGAGTCGCGAGCCCCTGGGCATAGCGTAACGCGAGCAGCCGCGCGGCTTCGGCGGCCTGATCGGCCGCGAGTGCGCTTGCCTGAGCGGTGGTCGCGGCGCTCGCGGCAGCGCGCCAGGCACGCGCCACGGCCAGCCGCGTGTCATCCGCGGCGCCGTTGTAACGCTCAGCCGCCGCCAACGCCTCGGCTTCGGCGCGGCGCACACTGGCGGACTGCGCGCCGGAACTGAACAACTGCCACGACACCGTCGCCATGACGGTGTTGGACGGGGCACGCAGCGCCAGGCTGTCGGCGTTCCAGTCATGCCGCAATGTGAGATCGAGCCGCGGCCAGCCGCCCGCGGATGCCGCATCCGTGGCCGCGCGTCCGGCGTTTGCCTGCTGCGCGAGTGCCTGCAATTGCGGATTGGCGGTGAGCGCGCGGTTCTGAAGTTCGGCGAGCGTGCCGTGCGGCAGGGACACCGCGACCGGCGCCCCCGGTTCGAGCTCACTGTCAGGTGCAGCGAGCAGGGTGCGGAAGTTTTCTAACTGGTCACGTGCGCCGGCGGTGGCGGCCGAGAGTGCGGCACGCGCGGTTTCGCGCCGTGCCTTGGCAAGCAGCACATCGCTCTCAACTACCATGCCTTGGCGAAACAGCGATTCGGCGGTGTTGAGATCCGCGTCAGCCGCATCCAGCGACTGGCGCGCGGCTGCGACGAGCGCGCTCGCGGCCTGAACACCGGCGTAGGTCTGCAAAACCTCGTAGGTGAGCGCGGCCCGCGCAGCCTGATCGCCGGCGCGCGCCGCCTGGGCGAGCGCGCGCGCCTGGCGCAGCCGTGCGGCATCGCGTCCGCCGGCAAACAGCGGCACCCGCAGCACCACGCCGGTATCGTAGTTATTGGCGTAGCCCGGTGCGTTCAGCGCCAGGGGCGCGGTGTTTACCGAGCCCGGCCCGGTATATTCTCCGAGGCCGAAATCGGCGAACGTCGCCCGGCCTTCGGCCAGGCGATAGCCGAATACGCTGAGCGGGTCGTTGCTGCGTGCGGCCGATAGTTCCACTCCCAGCGAGGGCAGCGCATGGCCCAGCGCCGCATCCACAGCCGCCGTTGCGGCCTCGGCCTCCGCGCGGCTCGCGAGTGCCTGTGGATTGGCGGCCAGCGCGCGCTCCACCGCCAGGGGAAAACTGATTGGCGTTCGGTCTGCGGCCCGCGCCGGCAATGCGGCGAGCAGGCCCAGCGCGCTCAGAGCAAACGCGACAAGGCCTGCGCAAACGTCTTGGACGCTGCGCATAGCTATCCTACAGCCCCGAAGCGGCCGCCGCGCGTCAGTTGTACGCCTGGCCGGGCTGGGCGCCGAGCTTTTTGAACAGCTTGGCGATCGGGCAGAAGCCGGTAAAGGCGCTCTGCAGCATGTTAGCGCCCACGAAAGCCGTGAGCCACAACCAGTAGGGGCTCCAGTACACCGCCAGCAGCAGGCTCAGCAGTATCAGGGTGCCGGCAAACACTAGTACCATGCGGTCAATGCTCATATGTATCTCCTCATGCAATTAAATCAGGAAGCCTGTTTGAGCAGCTCGATGCCGAGTGCCTTGAACACGTAGCGCTCGTAAAGCGGGGCGACGCTGCCGCTCTTCATCTTGCGCAGGAAGTATTTCTCGAAAGCCACCTTGGCAAGATGCACCCACTTGCCGGTCTTGGCCCAGGTGACGTTGCGCGGCGGAATTTGCGGCAGCGCCATGAAGGCGATACCGCTATCGCCGCTGTCGGCGAGGCACACCGCGTTCCAGGTGGCTACCGCGGAAGGTGCGCGCCCGGCAATCGCATCGCGGATATTGCGGGCGATGGCCATGGCCATGGATTCGATCATGTAGCCGGTCTTGGGCACACCCACCGGAACCGGCGTGGGCTCGGCCGGCGGGATCGCAATGCCCACGCCCAAAGCGCAAACGTATGGATAGCGGGGATTGCGTTGGTACTGATCCACGTTCACGAATCCGCGTGGGTTGCAAAGTTCCTTGGCGCTGGCGACCGCGTCCACGCCCTTGAAGGCCGGAATGAACATCGTGAATTTGCTCGGCAGCTTGTGTTCGTGTGCGACTTTGCCGTCGCGATCGTGCTCTGCGATTTCCAGCTCTTCGGGTGCGGCCTTGAGCAGCTTGGCGTTGGTAATCCACTTGATGTAGCGTTGCCGGAATTCGTGCTCCAGCAGCTCCTTGGAATCGCCTACGCCGCCCAAGCCGAGATGCCCGATGTAAGGTTCGCTGGTGACGAAAGTCATGGGCACACGGTCGCGCAGCTTGCGGCGGCGCAAATCGGTATCAACCAGCAATGCAAATTCATAAGCCGGTCCGAAGCAGCTTACGCCCTGCACCGCGCCGATCACTACCGGCCCGGGGGTTTCCAGGAATTTTGTGTAGGCACTGAAGGCGCGCTCTGCATGCTCGACTGTGCAGATGGATTGAGTGTAACCCTCGGGCCCCAGCCCCGGGATTTCGTCGAAAGCCAGCTTGGCTCCAGTCGCAATCACCAGATAATCGAATTCCAGCGCCTCGCCCGAAGCCAGCGTCAGATTACACTTTTCCGGATCAACCGCCGTGGCCGCCTGCGCGATGAACTCGATATCCTTGCGCGCCAGGTATTTGCCGATCGGCAGCGTGGTTTGCCGGCGCTCGCGCCAGCCGATCGCCACCCACGGATTGGAGGGCACGAATTGAAAATAGTCCGTGGCATTCACCACGGTGATTTCGTGGGCCTTGCCGAGCACGCTGCGCAACTCGTAGGCCGCGGAACAGCCGGCGATGCCGGCTCCCATTATGACGATCTTGGCCACGACACTTGCCTCCTGCGCGGCGACCGGCGCCGCATGTGCTCTGGAATTTTCCGGCGCGCACCGCGCGCCACAATGATCCAGGTCGAGCCCTTGCCTTCAGTGCGTCAGGCTTGCACGCACGCGTTCCAGGCGCGCCCGCACCTCTTTCGCCAGCTCCGTTACGCCGGGTTTGTCCACCAGCTGGAGCACGGCTTCCGGATCCATGAACCCGACCCACACGCGTCCGTCCGCTTCCTCGCGAACTACCACATTGCAGGGTAGGAGCAGCCCGATGTCGGGATCGGCCTCGAGCGCGCGATGCGCGAGCGGCGGATTGCAGGCGCCGAGAATGCGATAGGGCCGCTGTTCTATCCCGAGCTTGGCCTTGAGTGTCGCCGCAACGTCGATGTCGGCGAGCACGCCGAAGCCTTCGCCCTTGAGCGCCTCGGTCACGCGGCTCACCGCCGTGCCGAAGGGTCCATTGACAGTCGTGCTGAATCCGTACATTGCCTGCTCCGCGTTGCCGTTCGTGAATCGTCTGCAGTAAGCCTAGGCGCACGGGGCGTGCGCTTCCGTGACTTAGGTCACGCAAGCGGCACGTCTGATTATAATTAGCGCAGGAGTTGCGCATGCCGTTGTCCGATTCCGCCCTGCACACGCTGGAAGAACGCTTCCCGGCGTTTGCGCGCCTGTCGTCAGCGCTGCGACGGCGCATTGCCGCCGAAGCCCAATATTACGCCCACCCGGCCGGTAAAGTTGTGTTTGATGAACACACACCCTGCCGCGGTCTGCCGCTGATTCTCGCTGGCAGCTTGCGTGTGTTTCAGCGTGGCGCCAACGGCCGTGAGGTGGAGCTCTACCGCGTAAAGGCGGGCGAGAGCTGCATGCTGAGCCTCGCCTGCCTGCTCGGGGAGGTCAGTTACACCGCCACTGCGGTGGCCGAAGCGCCGCTGGAAATGGTGCGCCTGCCGCCGGAAGCCTTCGCCGTGCTCCTCGACGAGAGTCCGGAGTTCCGCCGCCACGTGTTCGCCGAATTCGGCGCGCGGCTCGGTGCGCTGCTCCAGTTGGTGGAAGCGGTGGTCTTCCGCCAGCTCGACCAGCGCCTTGCGGCGCGTCTGCTGGCGCGCGGCGGCGAGCCGCTGAAGGTGACCCATCAGATGCTGGCCGACGAACTCGGATCGGTACGCGAAATCGTTTCGCGGCTGCTGCGCTCCTTCGAGGAGCGCGGCTGGATCGAGCTTGCGCGCGAACGCATCGTAATCCGCGACCGTGCCGCGCTGGCACGCCTGGCCGGGGATGATTGATGGCGGATGGCGTCGCCGATATGCCGGCCGCTTAATCCAGATCACTACGCCCCGGCGTTTGCGCATCAAAGTTCTCTTGTGACTATTGACGCGCCGACGGTACAAGGGAATTCTCTTGGCTTCCGCTCCCTGCCTGATGGTGATGATGGACAGCACCTGCGGCACACCCCCGCGCTGATACGCGCGGCCGCGATAGCGCGCAAAAGCGGCGGGCGCCTGCTGCCCGATGCGCGTCTGCTCGCCGACGCCGGCACCGGCCGGTTGAGCTGGAACGACGGAGTGTTGAGCGCTGCGCTGAACTTGGCGGCGTTCGTCTCCCCGGGCTGCGCTCCAGAGAACTCGCTCGCGCTGGCCGCACTCGCCGACTGCGCGGCGCTCGCCGTGCACACACCCGACAACGCCGCACTGCTCGCCGGGATCACGACTCCGCTGCCCGTTGCTTGTGCAGTCCGATCCCGACGCTCAGGAATGGCAGGAAGCCCAACGGCTGGCCGCGCTGCACGGGCTCGGTGCGCCGAGCTGGCGCAAACCGCCAACCCGAAACAACGGGATAACCAAGACGCGCCGTGTGCAGCAGCGGTTCAAGTGAGTCATCCGGCCGGCACAATACGGCCGCGTTCCCGGTCAACGAATCAATACAAACACCGTAACGATCGCCAACTGCGCCAGCGGATACAGGCTGGCGCGGTCGAACAGCTTCGCGGCCTGGCGGTTGGTGTGTGAGTAAGAGAGTTGCGCGGCTGGCAGCAACAACAGCAGGACTCCGCCGACAGCGCTGGCCATCAGGTACGGCACGCCCAAGGCAAGCGGCGACATGCGCGGCAGCAACAGACTGAGAATCACGGCCACGGCAAGACAAACCACGACCAGCACGCCCGCCACACGTGGACCGAACACCAGCGGTATGGTCTTGGCGCCGACGCGCCGGTCTTGTTCGACGTCGTTCCAGTCGGCGGGAATATTCTGGCCGCCGATTTCCCAGAGTATCAGCCAGGCCAGCAGCAACAGCAGCAAGCCCCAGGATGGCCGGGGAACAACCACGAACACCGCCGCAATCGGGCCGGCGGATTTGACCAGACCGCTGACCAGCGTGCGCCAATAGGTCACCTTGAGCAGCAGGCAGTAAATGATTTCCAGCGCCGCGGCCGCGATCACGATGGCTACGATGACCGGATTCAGCAGATAAGCACCCACGAGCGTGATAACGCACCACAAACCAAACCAGGCCGCGCCACTGCGCACACTCAGGAGGTTGTGCGCCAGCGGGTAGCGCAAAGCGGAAGCTTCGACCGAATAACCCCGATTCACGCCGGAGAGCGCAAATTTTTCCCGGTCGGCCTTGACCCCCACCAGGTCATTCAACGCATAGATGGCGGTGTATCCGGCCACGGCGGTAATCAGGGACAACAGCAGTACGCGCCACGAGGGGAAATGCCCGAGCCAGAGCAACGCTGTGAATCCCGGCATGGCGACATCCAGAATGCCGTGAGTCGAACGCGACAAAGCCAGGAACCTGCGCATTGGGAAATCACTCCGGCTTGGCGAAGCAGGCCATGTAGTTGACGTCCTCCTTGCCGGCCGCCACCTTAAAGGTGCCAGTCACCGGGTTGAACAGCAGGCTGGCGATGCCGACGTAACGCAGACCACTGGCGCGCGCCCAGGCGCGCAGCTCATGAGGACGAATCAGCTTTTTGTAGCTGTGTGTGCCGCGCGGCAGGAGATGTAATACGTATTCGCCGGCGACGATGGCGAACAGGAATGCCTTGAGGGAGCGGTTGATGGTGGAGAAAAACGCCTGTCCACCCGGCTTCAGAATCTGTACAGCGGCAGCAATTACCGCTTCCGGGTACGGCACGTGTTCCAGCATTTCCATGCAGACCACGGCATCGTAGCGGCCCGCTTCGGCCTGCGCGATCTGCTCGGCACTCTGCCGGCGGTAATCAATTTCCAGACCTTGCTCGGCAGCATGCCGGCGCGCGACTTGCAACGTCGGCTCCGACAAGTCGATGCCTGTCACGCGTGCACCGACTCCGGCGAGTGCTTCTGAAAGTATGCCGCCGCCGCAGCCGATGTCCAGGATCCTGGGCTGCACAACGTCGAGATGGTCGAAGATGAACTTGCAGCGCAACGGATTGATGACATGCAGCATCCGCATTTCGCCCTGCAGATCCCACCAGGCAGGAGACACCTGATCGAATTTGGCGATTTCCCGGGCGTCAACATTCGAGCTTGGCTTCATTTTCTTTGCCCACGCGGTCGTTGAGAGATCGTATGCAAGATTCAATCTCCTGCCGGCGAATGTCGTTCAGGAAAACACAGTTGCCAAGCGACTCCGGCAGCGGTACCCGCTGCAAGCCGTTGCGGTGCTCAACGCGTTCCAGCAAGGACTGCCAGAGCAGCTCAGCATCCAGTACCCGGGGGTTGATCGCGATTCCGAGCCGCTCGATGAGGCCAAAAATCCGCTCGACTTCCCGCTCCGACAGCAGCCGGCGTTGGTTGGCGATCAGGCAGGAAACCAGCATGTCGAGCAGTACCGCCTCGCCGTGCAGCAAACCGGCATCCGGGCTGGTTTCCAGCCCGTAGCTGAAGGTGTGGCCGAAATCCACTTTGCGCGCCAGATTTTCCTCGAACAGGTTGGACTCCAGCTCTTCGAGCATCCCGGTAATGGCACGCTCAAGAATCCCACCGCCTTCGAAATTCTGGAAGCGGGCGGCGATGCATTCGACTCCGTGCTGTTCCAGCTGGTCGAACAATTCCGCATCCTTGATGATGGCGAGCTTGATGATTTCGCAGACGCCATTCAGGATATGACGGTGCGGCAGCGTCTTCAGGAATGTTTTGTCAAGAAATACGCGCTGCGGCGCTTCGAAACTGCCGAGACGATTCTTGCTGCCGTTGAAATTGATGCTGGCCTTGACGCCCACCGACGCATCCACGTAACCCATGAGGGTGGTGGGCACCTTGATGTGCGGCACACCGCGGCGGTAGCTACTGGCCACGAACCCCACCACGTCGGTGAGCACGCCGCCGCCCACCGCGATGATCGGTTCGTCCCGGCGGTGAATGGGAAAGGCATCGAGTTCGCCGAGGAGGCTGAGGTACATCCGCAGCGTCTTGTTTTCCTCACCGCCGGGGAAGGTCACGATCCGCGCCGTGATGCCGTGGTGGGCAAAATAGGCGCGTATCTCCTCGCCGCGATGCTGGTCGACATTGCTGTCCACGACCACAAACCGGCGCCCGCCTTCCACTCTGCCTGCCGAAAGCAGTGCCGGATTTTGCGGGTCAAACAGGTCACGGGTACAAACGATGTCATATGCGACCGGACGCTGACAGCGGACCCGCCAACGGGTGATTAAGTGACTCATGTCACTTTCAGCCAGGTGGATCTGGCCGCCAATACCTCGCGCGCGACTTGCTGGCTAAGTTCGAGACTGTGGTTCTTGTAATTGCCGCACTGCTCGATGCGTGCGTACGGCACGGCGGTCGCACTTTGCATGTCCGTCAGGATATTTTCCAGGACGCTGCAGATTTTTGCCGCGCGCCCCTCATTCAGGAACACCAGGTAATACCCCGTCTGACAACCCATGATGCCCACGGAAACAAAATTAGCCGGCAGTTGGCGATGCAAGCCTTCGAGCAGGAAGTGCTCCAGCGAGTGCAGCTGGGTATTCGACAGGTATTCATCGGCGTTGGGACGGCGGATGCGCAGATCCACGCAATAGACCGCATCTCCGTTCCTGCCGAGCCGGGCGGAGCGCAGTTTGATGCTGGGCACCTTCAGCAGGCGGTGATCCCGCTCACCGACGGTGTTCGCATCCCAGCCCAGTTTCTCGACGTCGAGCATGCTGAATCCAGGTCAGGCGGATAGCCAGGCGCAATCCCGCTAGTAACGCGCGCCGGCAATTTGCGCCAGGTGGCGATAACTGTCGGTGAGCGCCTTTTCCCACGCTTCTATATGGTGATACAGCTCTACCGTTCCGTATCCGGAGAAACCGTTTCCGGTCAGGGCCTGGAAGCTTTCGGCAAAATCCAGACTGCCCTCGCCCGGAATCTCGTGGAAATGCACGATGCCGGTGAGGGTGTTGGCGACCATCTTCCGGACCAGCGGCGGGCCCTTGGCTCCGCGCAGGTGGCCAATGACCGGCTTGGCACGTTCCAGCACGTCATGGCTCAGGCCGGGCAGCGAGATGAGATAGGTAAAAATCTCGTCATCCAGCGGCGAGGCCCCCGCGTACAGGTTCGGGTAATGAACATAGCCCGGGGGCTTTTGCACACCCGCTTGCGCGAGCAACGCTTCGATACGCCGTTGCCTGGCCCGGTCGGGCCTGGCATCGGCGAAGTAGAACGGATGGTCACGGTCCACCAACAAGTACGCGGCTGTATCGGGGAAATAAACCAGCGTGCTCGCGAAATCCAGATTGAACGACAGATGGTCGGCGTCCTGCACCATCTTCAGGTTGTAGCCGGCCTGCGCATCCGAGACGTGCAGATAGCGGGTCAAGGGCGCAGCCTCGGCCAGCGCGATCACGCAGTTTTTCTCGGAGCAATACGCATGGCAGAGATCCACATGCAGCCGGAAGTGCGGTGAGCCGATCTCGCGGACCAGGGACAAACCCTGCCCAATGGTCTCGATGAACATGCCCGGTTCGGGCTCGATCAACAAAGTAATATCTTCATCGCTGCGGATCCCTTCCAGGCATTCGTGGATGCTGTCTGCCAACAGCTCGTGGGGATTGACCGACGGGTTGATGACGTGCTCATCGCGCAGGAAACCGCTGCCGAAGGTGACCAGGGACACGCCCAGTCGGCGGGCGACGTGGATACCGCGCTTGATCAAGTCGATGCGGCGCTTGCGTCCCGCCAAGTCAAGCGCCAGCAACGAGGGTTCGTGCGGCCGGGAGGGAGTGAAAAAGTGCGAGGCCGTCGCCACGCAAGCCGCCTTGACGCGTACTCCGGCCAGGTGCTTGCGCACCGCAGCCAAATAATCATCGCTGATGTTGAACGGATTGAACTGCCGGCGGTGGAAGGCCAGTTCGACGCCCGCATAACCCGCACGGTCCACCGCATCAATGGCATCCAGAAAATCCAGCTTGGTCAGGCCGAATGTGCTGTAACTGAGTAGGATCGTGCCCATGCGTATTCCTGATCAGACGCTGGATCGGCGGAATTCGGCCACAGGCAATGGCGCTGCCGCCGCGAAACTCCCGGCCATCCCGCCAGGCCATCACGACGCGCAGGCTGCCTGCAAACACGTGCTCCAACCCGCGCGCAGGCCCGACGGTGGGCGATGCTCCCGCACGCTGCGCAGACGCCGACTCTAACGGTGGGCGACAGCCCGATTCCTTGATCTAAGTCATGTCCGGACCCGTTCGGGCGGACTAGGCTGGCTGCCGCTCCAAATCGCGGGGAATACCGCGCCTACCCTGCAACCCGCTATCAAAACTGTCGCCGCCCCGGCTTGAGAGAAAAACCGTCATGCGCCTGCACCCCATCACCAAATTGCAGCATGAGCACGGCAACATGTGGCGCGTGCAGGTGGCAATCCGCAATCAGCTGGATCTGCTGGAACACGGGGGCGTGCCGGATGCCGTGCTGCTCGCCAACGCGTTCTATTACATGCGCAAATTCCCCAGCGCGGTGCATCATCCCAAGGAGGACTTGGTCTTCGACCGGCTGGTCAAGATTGGCGCCCCGGTACAGGATCTCGTGAAGCGGCTGCACGCGCAGCACGTCGAACTCTACGTGCTGGAGGAAATGCTCATCGAGCTGGCGCTGCAGTTGCCCGCCGGCCGCTCGGAGAGCAGAAACCGCATGCTGTTGCTCGGCCGGCAGTACCTGGCGACTCAGGCCGAACACATGCAAACCGAGGAACAAACGGTGTTTCCGCAGGCACGCAAGCACCTCCGATCCCGGGACTGGAAAGCGATTCGCGAACAGGCGCGGGAGATCGAGGATCCGATGTTCGACGGAAAGGCCCCCGAGCGTTTTCAGTATCTGTACGACTACATGATGCGCGAAGTGGGCGATGAAGAGCTGGCGGCGGCGCACGCGACGGTGGTCCCGGGTCGCAAGCCCAAGAGTGCACCGGCTGCACAAGCGCGCAAATAGCGACGCGCGCATTGCCGCATGGACATCGAAGGCTTTGATCCCGAACTGGTACGCCGCTACGACGTCTCCGGGCCGCGTTACACCTCGTATCCGACGGCGCGCCAGTTCACAACGGCGATAGACGCGACTGCCTACCGCGGCGCGGTAACCCGCAGCAACGAGGATTTCATCCCGAGCGCTCTGTCGCTGTACCTGCACCTGCCGTTCTGCAGCAGTCCGTGTTTCTATTGCGGTTGCAGCCGCCTGATTACGCGCCGGCCCGAAGTCATCGCGGCCTATCTCGAGCGCCTGCACCGCGAGGTCGCGCTGCAGGGCCAGTGTTTCGACCGCGACCGGCCGGTACGCCAACTGCATTTCGGCGGCGGCACCCCGACGTATTTGAGCGACACTCAGCTGGCTGAGCTGTTTGCGGCACTGCACGACGCCTTCAACTTCGCGAAGAGCGGGCCGGTGGAGTTCGCCATGGAAGTGGATCCGCGCAGCGTGAACGCAACGCGCGTTGCACGGCTCGCGGCGCTCGGTTTCAACCGCGTGAGCTACGGATTCCAGGATTTTGATCCTGCCGTGCAGCAGGCGGTGAACCGGATTCAGGATCCCGGGCATTGCCTGGGGCTGATCGGAGCGGCGCGCGCGGCCGGATTCCGCTCGGTCTCCGTGGACCTCATCTACGGCTTGCCTTGCCAGACCGAGGCGGGATTCACCAAGACGCTGAGATCGGTGGCAGCTGCACGCCCCGATCGTGTGGCGGTTTACGGCTATGCGCACATGCCGGGCCAGTTCAAGGCCCAGCGCCGGATTCGCAGCGAGGACCTGCCGGATGCGAATCTGCGCCTGCGGCTTCTGACCCTGGCGGTCCGGGAGCTGACCGCAGCCGGCTATCTATATATAGGTATGGATCATTTCGCTTTGCCGGACGATGATCTGGTGCAGGCGCGGAACGCTGGCACCCTGCAGCGGAATTTTCAGGGCTATTCCACGCTCGCTGGTCTGGACCTCGTGGGCATCGGCCTGACCGCGATCGGTCACGTGGGCGATCTGTACGCCCAGAACGCCAAGGCGCTGAACGATTACTTCGCCGCACTCGATGCCGGGCGGCTGGCCGTGCAGCGGGGTTACCGCCTGACCGCGGATGATCGCGCGCGCGCCGACATCATCGGCCGGCTGATGTGCTACGACGAGCTGCGCTTTGCCGACATTGAACGCGCTCACGCTCTGGAGTTCACGCGCTATTTCGCACCGGAGCTGGAGCGCCTCGCGCCGCTCGCGGCTGACGGGTTGCTGCGCGTGGGCGAGGACGGCATCGCAGTGCTGCCGCGCGGACGTTTTCTGCGCCGCGCTCTGGCCATGGTGTTTGACGCCTACCGGCCGCGGGAGGCTGCCGCCAACAGTTACTCGCGGGTTATCTGAGATATGAAAAAAGCCGTGCGCGGCTGCGCACGGCCGCTACTTTCAGAATCGCTTGCGGTATGCTTACTGCACCCTGATTTGCACGGCTGAAAGTCCCGAGGACGAATTCATGAGCACGCAACAGGCGGAATTGCCCCAACGCCTGCGTGAAGCCTGTGCGGTCTGTTCGCTGAAGGAACTCTGCCTGCCGCGCGGCCTCGACGGGCCGGACCTGATGCGCCTCGACACGCTCGTCGAGCGTCGCGGACCTTTGCATGAAGGCGATCATCTGTTTCGGGTGGGCGACGGCTTTCAGGCCCTTTACGCGGTGCGCGCCGGCTCCTGCAAGACCTACACCGTGGACAGCGAAGGCCGCGAACACGTGCTCGGATTTCATCTACCCGGTGAACTGCTGGGCCTGGATGCCATCTACCCGGGTCGGCACCTGTGCAATGCGCAGGCCCTGGACACCGCCGTCGTTTGCGTGCTGCCGTACGAGCAGGTGAGCGATCTGGCCGGCCAGATCGGCGGTCTGCGCTCGCAACTCATGCGGCTGATGAGCAAGGACATCGCCGATACCGCCGCGCTCGCCGGCGACTTTACCGCCGAGGAACGCCTGGCCGCGTTTCTGAACGGTCTTTCGGAGCGCTTCCGGCAACGCGGCTATTCGCCCGTTGAATTTCAACTGGCGATGTCGCGGCGCGACATCGCCAACTACCTGCGGCTCGCCACTGAGACCGTGAGCCGGGTATTCGCACGATTCGAGAATGACGGACTGATCGCGGTGAATCGCCGCAGCGTGCGCCTGCTGGATCTGCCGCGGCTGCGCAGACTGTGTGCGGCGATGACCGGAATGCGGGGCTGACACCCCGAAATCCGCCGCCGAGTTGACGTAGGTCATGGGCCGCTGATGCGGCGCGTACTAGCCTGTCGGCGTTCACACAGCGCACTCAGGCCAGGGAGGGCCCCAAGGGAGTCTTGGTCATGAAAAAGCCCATCCGTATCCATCCGTTCTTTGCGCTCGGCCTTGTCGGCGCGTCACTTTTGGCGATTGCCCCCACGGCCGGCGCGGTACCGAGCTTCGCCCGTCAGACCGGGCTCGCCTGCAACGCCTGCCACACCGTGGCGCCGCAACTCAACGCCTTCGGGCGTTACTTCAAGCTGCACGGCTACGTGCTCGGGCCGAACAAGCTGACCGGGGGCAGCAACAAACTGAGCATCAGCGAGCTGCCACCGCTATCGGCCATGGCAATCGTCTCCGATACCCTCACGCGCCGCGCCCAGCCGGGCACGCAAAACGGCTCGGTGCAGTTCCCGCAGCAGTTGAGTGTGTTCTACGCCGGCGCCATTTCCGAACACATGGGCGCTTTTGCGCAAATGACCTACGAGCAGCCCGGCGACCATTTCAGCATGGACAACACCGACGTGCGCTATGCGCGCGATGTCAACTGGAATAACCAGACGCTGGTCTGGGGCCTGACGCTCAACAACAACCCCACGGTGCAGGACGTATGGAACAGCACTCCGGCCTGGGGCTTCCCGTATATTTCCTCGGCGGTGGCGCCGACGCCGAGCGCGAGCCCTTTGATCGCCGGGCCGCTGGCGCAGAACGTCGCAGGCGTAGGCGCCTACGCCTGGCTCAACAACACCTGGT
>JAGXAZ010000126.1 GCA_018971365.1 Gammaproteobacteria bacterium
AGCTGAATGAAGGCCAGCGCGGGCTGTGTTTTGTGCGCGGCCGCGAACACGACCAGATCAAGCTGTTCAGCTACGGGCGCTCCAGCGGCTTCTGCGTGGATCCGGTGGAAAAGAAACCGCTCAATCATTTCCTGCCCGGCACCGCGGTGTTGTCCTTCGGGACCGCCGGCTGCAACCTGGCCTGCAAGTTCTGCCAGAACTGGGACATGTCCAAGTCGCGGGAGATGGACACGCTGGCCGATGCCGCTACTCCGGAGGCCTTGGCTGCAACCGCAAAGTCCCTGGCATGCACAAGTCTGGCGTTCACCTACAACGATCCGGTGATCTTCATGGAATTTGCCATGGATGCGGCGGATGCCGGTCATGCGCTGGACGTCAAGGCCATCGCGGTGACTGCGGGCTACATGTGTCCCGAACCGCGCCTGGAATTCTACCGTCACATGGACGCCGCCAACGTGGACCTCAAGGGGTTCAGCGAGGAGTTCTACTGGAAAATCTGTGGCGGCCATCTGCAACCGGTGCTCGACACGCTGCGCTATCTCAAGCACGAAACCTCAGTGTGGTTCGAGATCACCACGCTGCTGATTCCCGGCCTGAATGATTCCGACACGGAGATCGAAAGTGAAACTCAATGGATCATGCAGAACCTCGGCCCCGATGTGCCACTGCATTTCACCGCGTTTCATCCCGACTACAAGCTGCGGGATCGGCCGCATACACCGGCCGCCACGCTCGCACGCGCACGCGCAATCGCACTCAAGAACGGCCTGCACTATTGCTACACCGGCAATGTGCACGATCGCACCGGTGGCAGCACCTGGTGTCCGGGCTGTGGTGTCCTGGTTATCGAACGCGATTGGTACACATTGGGCGCATGGAACCTGAATGCCAGCGGACATTGTCTGAGTTGTGGCACGCCGATACCGGGGAAGTTTGCAGGGAAGCCGGGTAACTGGGGCCGACGGCGCATGCCGGTGCGGGCGGCGCTTATACCACAAACGCAAAGGTGAGTTTGCCGGTTGCAGGCGCAACGTAAAAGCTGCTATAAACTCGGCTGCCTGCTCGGCGATAACTGTCGCGCGTCCGCACAACAAGGGCCGGGATTCGCATGCACATCGAAAGCGAAAAGTTCTACCACATTCACAAGCACAATTCGCCCAAGTGGGTGGAAGGGGCGGTATTCACGTTCGGTGAAGAACCCAATAATTCCTGGCGTGCGTTCGAGGTCGCGCGGCGCGGTATCACCAATCCTGAAACCAACGAGGTTTTCACCGTGGATCGGGTGGCCTTCCGTGCCCTGCATGTGTACCGCAAGCAGGGCAAGAAAGATCCGCTCCTGGAGTTTTATCATTTCAACCCGGTGATGACGCTGGCCGAGACCCTTGACAGTTTGTTTCTGTCCACGCGCATGGTGCGCGAACTGGTGCTTGAGGAGGTGCGCCGCCAGATGTACCCGGACCTGCCGTCGCGCAGCAGTTGCATCTGGCTGATTCCCGACGATGCGCGCTCGGTGCGCTTCTGGCTGGAGAACATGCGCGGCGACCACAAAAAGGTTTTTCGCGTGCGCGCGACGGGTGAAATGCACCGCGCCCCGCAGCAGATGGTCATGGGCGATACCATTTCCCTGGTGGAATGGCACAAGCGCGCGCTGGAATACTGGAACGGGGTGGTCACGGAATCCTACGACGACGAGATATCCTGCAATGGCGAAATCGAGATTCTCGAGGAAGTGCCTGTCGACAATTTCTGATCAGCGCGCACCGAACATGCGCGGCAGCAGCACCCAGATCCGCTTCAGGCCCGCAAGGCGCTGACGCCAGCGGCGCGCATGCAGTGCAAACAGTATGCCCTTGAGACCCGTATACACCTGCGGACTGTACGGCATCCAGTACGGCTGATGTCGGACGAGCTTCAGCCAATCGTTCACGATCACCTTGGGAACGGTGACCGCTTCAAACGCAAACAGTCCGTGGCCGCGGCTGTTGCCGGAGTCCTTGAATCCGCCCCACGGTGTTTCGGTTTGCCCATGCGACAGCAGATGGTCATTCACCATGACTGCGCCGGCCTGGATTTGCTGCGCCAGGCGCTCGGCTTTGTGCAGGTCCCGCGACCATACCGAGGCCATGAGCCCGTAGTTTGAGTCGTTTGCGAGCTGCACCGCTTGTGCGTCGCCGCTGACCGGCATGACACCCAGCACCGGCCCGAAGGTTTCCTCGCGCATCACCGCCATGCCGTGGTTCACGTCACTGAGCACGACGGGCGGCACTAGGTGAGTATTGTCACCTGCAGCCGGTCCGGCTCCCCGGGCAGCAACCCACGCACCATGCTGCAATGCGTCCTTGATATGGTGGTGCACGGTTGCAATCTGGCGTTCGGTGCACAACGCGCCGACGTCCACGTTGAAATCCGTGTCGCAACCGGTGCGCAGCTCCGCCACTTTCCGCGCCAGCAGCGCCATGAACGGCGCATACACCTCGTGGTGCACATAGATGCGCTCGACTCCGGCACAGGATTGGCCGGCATTCGAGAGCCCGGCCCAGACTGCGCCCGCCGCGGCACGTTCCAGGTCGGCATCCGCGCATACGATCATGGCGTCCTTGCCGCCAAGTTCCAGCGATACCGGCACCAATGCACGCGCCGCCTTTTCCGCCAGCAGCTTGCCGACGTGCACCGAGCCGGTGAAAAACAGTTTGTTGATGCCGCCGGCTTCCAGCCACAAATCACCGCACACAGGGCCGTCTATGTGCACGTGCGTGAAGACGCCTTGGGGTACACCTGCCAGGCGCAGGAGGTCCGCGATTTTGAAACCCACGGGCAGGGTTTCCGGCGCGGTCTTGAATACCACGGCATTACCCGCGAGCAGCGCCGGGATAATTTCGTGCATAGGTATGCCGAGCGGGTAGTTCCAGGGCGCAATGATTCCCACCACGCCCCAGGGCACGCGATAGAGCGTACTGCGCTTGCTGAAGTACAGCAACGAACCGTTTTTCAAATGTCGCGGGCGCAGGTACCGGTAGGCGTGGCGTTCATACCAGCGGCTGCCTGTCACCGTGGGCAAGATTTCCGTGGCCAATGCTTCCACGCGCGTCTTGCCCACGCAATTGGCAATCAATTGCGCGACCTCGTCGGTCTGATCGAGCAGTGTTTGCCGAAAGCCCGCGATGCAGCGCCGGCGTTCCGCCAGTGGTGTCGCGGCCCAAGCCGGCTGCAGCGCGTGTGCGGTGCGCAATGCGGCACGCACATCGTCGCTGCTTTGCCAGGGAAAGTGGCCGAGGAATGCGCCGCTGGCGGGAGCGTGCAGCGTAACGCCGGAAGTGGCGGATTCGGCGGGAGCGCTCATGTCGGTTTCGTGGACGGGTTCAAAACACGAACTGCGTGGTCTGCAGCAACACGTCGAAGGCTAGGATGGCGCGTTCGCCGTCGCCCTTGAAGGGATATACGTAGTGGATGTAGTAGGGCGGGAAAATGATCAAGTCTCCGGCCCTGGGATGTAGGCGGCGCGTCAGGCTGACGCCGTGATGGTGCGCAACGGGATGCGGATTGAGAAACTCGAGACAGCCTTCAGGAGCGGGTTTCTCCGGCACGTGGATGTAATACACGCCGCTCGCCAGATTGCCGACCGAAGGGTGCATATGCGGCGCCTGCCAGTCGCCGGCCGCAAGTATATTCGCCCAGGACACCAACCGCGTACGGCTCGTGTCCACCTTGTTGTCGTAGGCCTTGGCGAGATAACGCGCCACACCCGGCTGCACGACTTCGTCACGCAGGCGGCTCACTGCCGGTTCCGGCCGGTTCAGGAACATCATTTTCCTGGAGGTCTGGTAGCCGCCGTAGGTGGTGATGCCGCCGGACAGCGCGGCGTTTTCCTGAACATCATTGATGTGCTGGTCGCGCAGCCGGCGAATGACTTCGAAAGTTTCGCGATGCAGGGCCTCGAGTCCCACGTGGTGGCTCACCATCACGCAGATGGGAAAATGGTCCTCGAATTGTGTGTCGTGCGGCACGGACACGACGCGGTCTACCTGGGTTCGCCGGCCAGGTACAGCCAGGTTTCTACCACGGTGTCCGGGTTGAGCGACACGCTCTCAATGCCCTGCTCGAGCAACCAGCGCGCCAGATCCGGATGGTCCGAGGGGCCCTGGCCGCAAATGCCGATGTACTTCTTGTGCTTGCGGCAAGCCTGGATGGCGAGCGACAGCATGGCCTTCACCGCCATGTTGCGCTCGTCGAACAGATGGGCCACCACGCCCGAGTCGCGGTCCAGCCCCAGAGTCAATTGCGTGAGATCGTTGGAGCCGATGGAGAACCCGTCGAAATATTCCAGGAACTGTTCGGCCAGCACGGCATTCGAGGGCAGCTCGCACATCATGATGATTTTAAGACCGTGCGTGCCGCGTTGCAGACCGTTGTGCTTGAGTATTTCCAGGACTTGCCGGGCCTCGTCGAGCGTGCGCACGAACGGGATCATCACCTGCACGTTGTCGAGACCCATGTCTTCGCGCACGCGCCTGAGGGCGCGGCATTCCAGCTCGAAGCAGTCGCGGAAATTCGCGGCCACGTAGCGCGAGGCGCCGCGGAAACCCAGCATGGGATTTTCTTCGTGCGGCTCGTACTGGCGGCCGCCGATCAGGTTGGCATATTCGTTGGATTTGAAGTCCGAGGTACGCACGATCACCGGCTGCGGTGCGAAGGCCGCGGCGATGGTGGCGATGCCCTCGGCAAGCCGTGCCACGTAGAAGTTCACCGGATCCTGGTAACCGGCCATGCGCTCTTTAATCTGCTGCTGGATGTCGGACGGCTGCGCCGCGAAATTGAGCAGGGCTTTCGGGTGCACGCCGATCATGCGGTTGATGATGAATTCCAGTCTGGCCAGGCCCACGCCTTGATTGGGCAGCATGGCAAAGTCGAACGCACGCTCCGGGGTGCCCACGTTCATCATGATCTTGAGCGGCGCCCTGGGCATGTTGTCGAGACTGATCTCGCGACGCTCGAATGCGAGTCGGCCGGCGTAGATGTACCCGGTATCACCCTCGGCGCAGGATACGGTGACCACCTGGCCGTCCTTGATTGTGCGCGTGGCATCTCCGCAGCCCACCACCGCCGGGATGCCGAGTTCGCGCGCGATGATGGCGGCATGGCAGGTGCGACCGCCACGATTGGTGACCATGGCCGCCGCGCGCTTCATGATCGGCTCCCAGTCAGGGTCGGTCATGTCGGTGACCAGCACGTCACCTTTCGCGATGCGCTGTATCTCTCCGATGTCGCGGATGATTTTGGCGGTGCCGGCGCCGATTTTCTGGCCGATGCTGCGGCCCTCGGCCAGTACCGGACCGCGCTGCTTGAGCGTATAGCGTTCGAGCTTTTGCCCGGCGCGGCTTTTCACGGTTTCCGGGCGCGCCTGCAGAATGTAAATGCGGCCGTCGGCGCCGTCCTTCGCCCATTCGATGTCCATCGGCCGTTGATAGTGTTTCTCGATGATCAGCGCCTGCTTCGCGAGTTCGATTACCTCGGCATCGCTCAGGGAAAAACGCGCACGCGCCTCGGCGTGCACGTCTATGGTGCGCACGGACCTGCCGCCGCCGTTGCCATCCGCGTAGATCATCATGCTGGCCTTGGTGCCGAGGTTGCGCCG
>JAGXAZ010000127.1 GCA_018971365.1 Gammaproteobacteria bacterium
AGCGCCAGCACCAGCGCGAGCGCCATCACCGAGAGTTCACCGCTTTTGAGACCGCGGCGAAATTGGCGGAACGAGAGTTTGAGCAGCATCAGGAAGTAATCAACCGGCCGGCATGCAGATTCAACACGCGCTCGCAGCGCCCGGCGAGCTCGGGATCGTGGGTGACCAGCACCAGCGTGGAATGATGCTCGGCATTGAGCCTGAACAACAGGTCGATGATCAGCCGCCCGGTGGCGGCGTCCAGATTGCCGGTGGGCTCGTCGGCGAACAGGATCGCGGGCTCGCCGGCGTAGGCGCGCGCGATCGCGACACGCTGCTGTTCGCCGCCGGAAAGTTTCGGCGGATAGTAGTTGGCGCGTTCCGTCAGGCCGACGCTCGCGAGCGTCGCGCGCGCCGCGGTTTCCGGATCGGGCGCGCCGGCAAGTTCCAGCGGCAGCATGACGTTTTCCAGCACGCTCAGGCCCGGCAGCAGATGGAAAGACTGGAACACGAAGCCGATTTGCCGTGCACGCCATTGGGCGCGCTGGTCTTCACCGAGCGCGCTCAGGTCTTCGCCGTCCAGCCACACGCGGCCCTGCGTGGGTACATCCAGGCCCGCGAGCAGGCCCAGCAGGGTGGATTTGCCCGAGCCCGAGGGCCCTGCGATCGCCACCGAGGCGCCGCGCCCGACGCTGAACGACACATCGTCGAGGATGGCCAGCACGCCGTTGGGACTGGTAACCTGCTTGCCGAGATGCTCGGCACGCAGCAGAGGTTCATGGCCGCTCATGTGGAAACGCTTCCTTTTTATAGGCCTGTGGCTGATGGCCGCGGCCGCCTGGGCGAAACCTGCGCCCAAGATTCTGGTGATGGGCGACAGCCTGAGCGCCGCCTACGGTATCGAAACCGCGCAAGGCTGGGTAGCCCTGCTGGGGCGGCGTCTCGCGTCGGAAGGTTATGACTACCGCGTGGTCAACGCGAGTGTCAGCGGCGACACCACCGCCCAGGGACTGACGCGCCTGCCGCTGGAACTCGAACGTCATCATCCGGCCATCGTGATTCTGGAACTCGGCGCCAACGACGGGTTGCGCGGACTGTCGCTGAACGCCATGCGACAAAATCTCGCGCAGATGATCGTGCTGTCGCGGAAAGCCGGCGCCCAGGTGTTGCTGGTCGGCATTTATCTGCCACCCAACTACGGACCGGAATACACGCATAAGTTCGCGGCAGTGTATCCGCGGCTGGCGCACAGATACCGCCTGCCGCTGGTGCCGTTCCTGCTCGCGGGCGTGGCGGAGCACCGCAACTGGATGCAGGCGGACGGCCTGCATCCGCTCGCATCGGCCGAGCCGCGGGTGCTCGAGAATGTGTGGAGCGAGCTCGCGCCGCTGCTGGCGCGGCGCCGGTGACGTTTCCTCAGAAGCTGTAATTGAAGAATACGCCCAGACTGTTGCCGCTCGCGTCGCCCTGCGGACTGCGATAGGTGATGTTGGTGTAGCGGATGCCGAACAGCCACCAGCGATATTCCAGGACCCAGCCCAGGGCATTATTGAAATTTCCGTTCGGCCCGAGGCCATCCAGATCCAGGCGCGGATTCATGTCGTAGCGCACACCCAAGCCGAAATGGTTGTTGCCCAGATTGTAGAGGCCGATGACTTCCAGGGGTACGTGCGAAAAACTGATGGTGGCATTGCTGCCGTTCACCGCGGCGTAGGCGTAACCCAGCGTGCCCTTGAGGCTCCAGTGCGGGTCGCCGAAATCCTGCAACACGCCCACATCCAGGTACCCGGAATCGCCCGCGTACAGGCTTTGGCTGCTGCCGTCGCTGAAGTTCACCACCACCAGTTTATCGCCGCCGCCGGTGAAACCCGCATCAAAGGTGAAGTGGGTCAAGGATGCCGGAGGTTCCGGACCGAATTGATCGGCATGTGCCGCCACCGGAGCCAACAGGCCAAGCAGGCTGAACGCGGCTATGGCGGAACGGATTCGCATGCATCACTCTCTTTGCGGTTGCTTACTTCGTGCAGAAGTCGAATTGGCCGTGACCGGCGTCGCGCCGGCAGCCAGCGACTCCGCCCAGTCGAGAATCAATTTTACACGCGGCGTCACCAGCTGCGCAGCCTGCGGATGCCCGAGCCAGCGGTACTCCATGTGCTCGCGGATGCCGGTCACCGGGTTGGCGCTCAGGACCACCGCGTCGGTGCGGGTGCGCGCCAGATAGTAGCGTGCAACCTTGCCGCGATTGTAAGGCGCGGTTTCCGCGTACGCCTCGCCGTGCAGGAATTCCAGATCGTCCAGGCCGGTCTCTTCGTGTACCTCGCGGATAGCCGCTTGCAGCGGCGTTTCACCCGGTTCCACCGCGCCCTTGGGGAAGTCCCAGTAACGCCAGGCGCGCAGCAACAGGTAACGCCGGCCGGCCGGTGTCTCGCGCAACACGGCCACCCCCACGGACAGGTGCGTGCGGGCCTGGCTCATGCACTCAGTATAGATGCCGGCGCGTGCCGGGCGCAGAAGTCGCGGGCCACATCCGGATGGTGCGGACCCTGCGGGCGAGGCGGCACAGGACGTTGGCCGGAATCGCACTGCCTCCGGTCGCAGGTACCCCGGGCGGCATCCGGCGCAGGCTAGAATGCAGCGCATGAAATCCCTGCTTGCCATTCGCCACGTACCCTTCGAGGATCTGGGCTGTCTCGAGGTGCCGCTCACGGAATCCGGTTACGCCATCCGTTACGTGGATGCGCCGACCACGGACTTCGCGCCGCTCGCGCAGGCGAACTGGGACCTGCTGGTGGTGTTGGGCGGGCCGATCGGCGTCTACGAACAGAAGGATTACCCGTTTCTGCGCGATGAACTGCGCTTGCTGGAAGCGCATCTCAAGCGCCGCGCCCCGACGTTGGGGATTTGTCTCGGCAGCCAGCTCATCGCGCACGCGCTGGGGGCGCGCGTGCACAAAAGCCGCGTCGTGGAGCTTGGCTGGAAACCCCTGCAACTCACCGCGGCCGGCCAGGACTCCTCGCTCAAGCACTTCACCGCGCCGGTGTTTCATTGGCACGGCGACACTTTCGAGTTGCCGGCCGGAGCGCGCCTGCTCGCGTCCACGGAAAGCTGCCCGCACCAGGCGTTTTCCGTCGGTGGCACGCTGCTCGCGCTGCAATTCCATCCGGAAGTCAGCGCGCCAGGTCTGGAACAATGGTACGTGGGGCACGCGGGGGAACTGCGCACCCTCGGCCTGCCGCTTGCCGCCTTGCGACAGGAGGCCGCGCGTTTCGCGTCGGCGCTGGCCAAGGAATCCGCGGCGTTTTTGCGCGACTGGCTGGGCGTGCTCTGAGGCTGGACGAGCCGGCGCGCTTAGAGCGCCTGACAAAATGTACGGCGATAACAATTCAGCGTGGCAGCGTAGCTGAAATCCCCCCTCGCCCCCCTTTGCAAAGGGGGGTGAATGCACGCCATGTACGCGTGGAACGCGCTGCCATTTCCGCCTATTTCTCTTCCTCCCTTTGTAAAAGGGGGGGAGCGCGCTGGGCGCGCGGGGGTGATTTGTCACGGGTCTTCATATTGTTTAATGCTCTCAGGGGCGGATCACGATATCCGGCGTGATCTCGATCGTGCTGTTGAGACTGTTGGCGATGAAACACGCGTGATGCGCCTGTTCCACCAGCCGGTGTACGCGCGCCGCGTCGGCCGCGCCGCGCAGCACGATGCGCGGCTTGAGCACGATGCGGGTGATGCGTACGGGCTTGTCGTCTTCCGGCATGTAGCCTTCGGCGCGATCTTCGTATTCCACCACATCGAGCCGGGTGCGCGCCGCGATGGCGAGGAACGAGAGCATCTGGCAGGAGGCCGCGGCCATCAGCAGCAGTTGTTCCGGATTCAGCCGTTGCGGATCGCCGCGGAACACCGGGTCCGAGGACATCGTCAGGGTTTGCGGCGCGGGCGGTGCACGCAATTCATGACTGCGGTCGTAGGTTTCGTAACCCGCGCCGGTGCTGCCGCGCCAGGTGCACATCGCCTGGTAATGATGCACGGCGTGTTTGTCACTCATGCGGAGCTCTCCGACGGCGGCGCGGGCCGCGCAGCAGTCTGAAATACCAAGAATACGGCAGACAGCGGCCGAGTCTGGCAAACAGCCAGAGCCGCAACGGGAATACGATTTCGAATTTGTGTTTGCGTATACCGCGGTACATGCGTTTAGCTGCAGCATCAACGTCCATCAGGAACGGCATGCGGAAGTGGTTCTCGTCGGTCATCGGGGTTTTAATGAAGCCCGGATTGCACACCGATATGCAGATGCCTTCCGGTTCGAGCGCGAAGCGCAGCGATTCCGCCAGCGAGATGAGCGCGGCCTTGGTGGGCGCGTAGGCCGCGCCGCCCGGTAGGCCGCGGTAACCCGCAAGGCTCGCGGTGATCACAATGTGGCCGGCGTGCCGCGCCCGCATTGCGGGTAGCAGCGCATCGATGCCATGCACGGCGCCGAGATAATTCACATGCACGTGCTCGGCGAAGATTTCCGCGTGCAGTTCGTCAAGCTTGAGAAACCGCCCCAGGCCGGCGTTGAGCACCGCGAGTTGTATCGGCCCGAGTTGTTGCTCGATGCGGCTCACGGCCTGACGCACCTCCGCGAGATCGGTGACGTCCAGCGGCCAGGCGTGGATCTTGCCACCCGCCAGACGTATTGTTTCCTCCAGCATGTCGCGCCGCCGGCCCGATACCGCCACGCTCCAGCCGTCACGCGCCAAGCGCAACGCGAGCGCGCGGCCGATGCCCGAGCCGCCGCCGGTAATCCAGGCTATGCGCTGCGCTGCCGCGTTCATGCCCTTGTCCCTGAAAGCGAGGGCCGGATTCTACCGCGAAGCCCGGCACGGGCGCGGCTTGCCGCCACCGGGAGCGTGCTATACCTTGTGGCAACTGAACCACTTCTCGCTGGCGAGAAATCCATGGACAAAATCTGGCTCAAGGAATATCCCAAAGGCGTGCCCGCCGAAATCAACCCGGATCAATACGCCTCGCTCAAGGCGGTATTCGACGAGAGCTGTCGGCTGTACGCGACGCTGCCGGCGTATTCCAACCTCGGCACCACGTTGAGCTACGCCGAGATCGAGAAACTCAGCCGTCAGTTCGGCGCCTACCTGCAAAAGGTGGTGGGGCTCAAGAAGGGCGATCGCGTCGCTCTCATGATGCCGAATCTGCTGCAGTATCCGGTGGCGCTGTTCGGCGTGTTGCGCAGCGGCATGGTGGCGGTGAACGTGAATCCGCTCTACACCGAGCGCGAACTCGAACATCAGCTCAAGGATTCTGGCGCGCATACCATCGTGATCCTGGAAAATTTCGCAAGCACGCTGCAGGCGGCGCTGCCACAAGCCGACGTGCAGCACGTGGTGGTGACGGCAATCGGCGACCTGGTGCCGTTTCCGAAGCGTGCGCTCGTGAATTTCGTGGTGCGCAAAGTGAAAAAGATGGTGCCGCCTTGGCGCATCGAGGGCGCCGTGCCATTTCGCACCGCGCTGGCACAAGGTGCATCACATTCTATGGACGAGGTGCAAGTCACCGGTACAGACGTCGCTTTTCTGCAATATACGGGAGGCACCACCGGTGTGGCCAAAGGTGCGGCACTCACGCATCGCAACATGGTGGCGAACGTCTTGCAGGCGT
>JAGXAZ010000128.1 GCA_018971365.1 Gammaproteobacteria bacterium
GTTTTTCATGCCGCGGCCTACAAACACGTGCCGATGTTGGAAGACAATGCAATTGAAGGTATACGCAATAACGTCTTTGGCACCCGCATGGCAGCAGATGCGGCGAAACGGTGTGGTGTCGAAACGTTTGTGCTGATATCCACCGACAAGACCGTAAACCCTACCAATATCATGGGCACCACCAAACGGGTGGCGGAGCTCTATTGCCAGTCGCTGAATGAAGCAAGTGGCACGCGTTTCATTACCACACGATTCGGGAATGTGTTGGCTTCGACGGGTTCCGTGATCCCGCTGTTTGAGCGCCAGATTGCGGCCGGTGGACCCGTGACGGTTACTCACCCGGATATTACCCGTTACTTTATGACTATTCCCGAGGCGGCCACGCTGATCCTGCAGGCCAGCGCCGCCGGCAAGGGCGGCGAGATCTTCGTACTGGACATGGGCGAGCCGGTACGTATTGCGGAGCTTGCCGAGAAAATGATTCAGCTATCGGGATTGCAGGTGGGGCGCGATATTGATATTGCCTATATCGGCTTGCGTCCAGGTGAAAAGCTGCATGAAGAGCTGTTTTATGCGCAGGAAACTCTGCGTCAAACGGTACACCCGAAGCTATTGCTTGCCGACAACCATGTGATTACGTCGAGTGAAGTCCACGCGGGATTAAAGCGGCTTGACGAGGCCGTAACGGCTGGAGACGAGCTTCAAGCGATAATTTGCCTCAAGGCGCTGGTGCCGGAATTTCAGCCGACTGTGTCTCCCGAAGAACGCCTGCAGAGACATGCGAGACCATATTTACAACTTGTTAAATAAGCATTCAGCCACCGCGGTCTGGACAAATGGTGATAAAAGCGGGTTCATGCAAACTTTGATTCCCAAGATTCAAGATTAAGGGCTCCGGTCTGGGTGCGACGCCTGTTCCTGATTCCGCGGCATCGTGTGTCGTTCGAGTAGATTCGCGCCAGGATGGTTAATGCCAAGATGCTTATAGCGTACTGCAGACATGTTGTACTGTGCTTGTGACGTTGCGGCGTGCACAAGGTGTGTGTTGTTATTTCGGTATTTCTCGTGGCCAATAAACTTTACATCAAGACCTTCGGCTGCCCGATGAACGAGTACGATTCCGCCAAGATGGCGGAGGTGCTCAGGGCATCCCATGGCTATGAGTTGGCCGAACGCGCCGAAGACGCCGACGTGCTCCTCCTGAACACCTGTTCGGTCCGGGAAAAGGCCCAGGAAAAGGTGTTCTCCCAACTCGGCTGGTGGCGTGAACTGAAGCAGCAGCGCCCGGAACTGGTGATCGGCGTGGGCGGCTGCGTGGCGAGCCAGGAAGGCGCGGCCATTGTGAAGCGCGCGCCGTTCGTGGACTTGGTGTTCGGGCCGCAGACGCTGCACCGCCTGCCCGAAATGCGGTGGTTGACATGAAATACACCTTAATGTAGTGTCTAACACTACAATTGATTACGACGGCGGATTGGCCATGAAAACCTTGAGTGCAGCCGAAGCCAACCGGAATTTTTCACGGCTGTTGCGCTCAGCTAGCGAGGGTGACGAGGTGTTGATCCTGTCGCGCGGGCGGCCTGTGGCACGCTTGGTGCCTGCCTCTGATTCTCCCAAGAAACAACAGCGAGCGCGGACGACCCTATTGCACCGGCTCAGATCCCAGCGCGCTACCGGCGAGCGGCGCTGGCGACGGGATGAGTTGTATCAGCGATGAGGGTTGCGCTGGATACCAACGTGCTGGCGTACGCCGAGGGGATAGGCAGTGAAGACAAACGGGATAGCACCCTCAAGGTTCTGGAAGCGCTGGATGCGTCCTCTATGGTGTTGCCGGCTCAGGTGCTGGGAGAACTGTTCCGCGTATTGACCGGCAAAGCTGGGCGCACAGCGCTAGAAGCGCGCGCTGCCGTACTGAGCTGGGCCGATGGTTATCCGGTTGCGGAATCCACCTGGTCGGCCTTTGGCGCGGCTTTTGACCTGTGCGCGGATCACGGTTTGTCGGTATGGGACGCGCTGATTCTTTCGGTGGCGGCTGAGCAGCAGTGTCGCGTGTTGCTTAGCGAAGATCTTCAGCATGGATTTACCTCTCGGGGCGTTACGGTGGTAAACCCTTATGTAGCGTCCATGCACCCGTTATTGGAAGAAATTCTAGCGGTGTAAAATTCCTGTCCTTAAACCGTTCACCCGATTTTGCTTTCCTTACTTGAGCCGGCCAGTGACTTCTCGACTGTATATCAAAACCTTCGGCTGCCAGATGAACGAGTATGACTCGGGCAAGATGGCGGAGGTGCTGCGCGCGGCGCGCGGCTATGAGTTGACGGACCGAGCGGAGGACGCCGACGTGGTCCTCCTGAACACCTGCTCGGTCAGGGAAAAGGCTCAGGAAAAGGTGTTCTCCCAGCTCGGCTGGTGGCGTGAACTCAAGGAGCAGCGGCCGGAACTGGTGATCGGGGTGGGCGGGTGCGTGGCGAGCCAGGAAGGCGCGGCCATTGTGAAGCGCGCGCCGTTTGTGGACCTGGTGTTCGGGCCGCAGACGCTGCACCGCCTGCCGCGGATGCTGGACGAGACCCGCCGCACGCACCGGCCCGTGGTGGATATCAGCTTTCCCGAGATCGAGAAATTCGACAATCTGCCGCCGCCGCGCGCCGAAGGCGCCACGGCATTCGTGTCCATCATGGAAGGCTGCAGCAAGTACTGCAGTTTCTGCGTGGTGCCTTACACGCGCGGTGAGGAAGTCAGCCGGCCGTTCGACGACGTGATTGCCGAGATCGCCGAGCTGGCGGAGCAGGGCGTGAAGGAAGTCACGCTGCTCGGCCAGAATGTCAACGCCTATCGCGGGCCGATGCACGACGGGTCCGTCGCCGATCTGGCACTGCTCGTCGAGTACGTGGCGGCAGTGGACGGCATCGAGCGCATCCGCTTCACCACCTCGCATCCGCTGGAATTCGGTGCCCGTCTGATCCATGCCTTTGCGGAGCAGCCGAAACTCGCCAATTACCTGCACCTCCCGGTACAGAGCGGCTCGGACCGGATCCTCTCGATGATGAAGCGCAATTATACGGTGCTGGAATACAAGAACAAGATCCGCAAGCTGCGCGAAGTGCGCCCGGATATCAGTCTGTCCTCGGATTTCATCGTCGGGTTTCCGGGCGAAACCGACCGGGATTTCGCGGCAACCATGACGCTGATCGAGGAGATCCAATTCGATCAGGCCTTCGCGTTCATCTACAGCGCCCGGCCGGGGACGCCGGCCGCGAAATTCCCGAATGGCGTGGCGCACAAGGAGAAGGTGCGGCGGCTGGAGCGCTTGCAGGCCCGCATTCACGATTTTGGGCAGCTATACATGCAGCGGCTCAAGGGAACGGTGCAGCGGGTGCTGGTGGAGAAACACGCGACGCGCGATGCGCGTGAACTCGCCGGACGCACCGAATGCAATCGCTGGGTCAACTTCGCGGGCAATGCGTCCCTTATCGGCCGGTTCGCCGACGTGCTGATCACGGAAATAAAACAGAATTCACTGCGGGGAACATTGGCGAAACCGACAGAATCCCTTCTGCCTCAACGGAAGCAGCAAATGCATCCTCTATCTTGTGCTTGACTGAGGGGATAGGGGCGATTGTCACTGCAGTAACTGTTGCACGAATATGATCGCGGCGAATATCGCCGCTCCCACGCAGCCAGTACCTTGGTTTTGTAGGAGCGACGGTCTGTGGGAGCGGTCGTCCCGACCGCGATGATTTAAGGAATCGCGACGATAGTCTGGTGCTTGTGTTCCATTGTTCTTTTATGTACACATCATTGTGTACACAACTTATGGCGGCAACATGGAAAAGGTCAGCGTGTGCGAAGCCCGGGAGCGTTTGTCCTACCTCCTCGATTACGTGGTCTCGGGGCGGGAAGTTGTCATTGTCCGGCGAGGCAGGGCGGTGGCGCGCCTGACTGCTGTGCGCAAATCTGATTGGCCAGGATTCCCGGATCGCAGCGCCTTGCGTGCGTCGTTGTCCAAATCGGCGCGCGGTGCTGCTGATCGTGTACGCAAGCTCAGAGACAGTGAACGTTTCTGATGTTCGGTACCGACTCCGGCGACAGGGCGCTGCACACGGCGGCAGCAGCGTTTGGCGTAACCGTATATGCCTTGTTTTCACGGTTGCGAACTCAGGGCGTGAGCGGCAGGAACTCCGAGGCGTTTGCCTGATTCACCTCATTTTTGTAAGAATTCCTTACATCAAGGAGTGCCCAATGCTTGCCAGGAAAACCTCCAAGAACCAGATCACCCTGCCCAAGGCGGTCATCAGCCGCTTTCCCACGGTGGAATACTTCGATGTGCGCGAGGAAAACGGCCGCATCGTGCTGGCGCCGGTGAAAACCAGCCGTGCGGAGGCAGCGCGGGAGAAATTGCAGGCGCTCGACATTACGCCCGCGGATATTGACAAGGCCGTTGCCTGGGCGCGTAAACCGTGAGGTTGCGTGTCGTTTTCGATACCAATGTTGTTGTTTCCGCATTGCTCTTTCCATCCGGGCGGGTAGCATGTGCGGCATGCGTGGCACGGGTAAACGGTCATACCACTGATGAACAAGCTTGCGATGCAGGAAGTGTATCGAGTTTTGTCTTACCCCAAGTTTTCATTGTCCGAGTCCGACCGCGAGGAACTCTTGGGAGACTATCTGTCGTTTGCTGAACTCGTGAAGATGCCAACCAAATTCCCCGTTCTTCCCCCATGCTGCGATCCGCATGATCAAAAATTTATTGAACTGGCCGCGGTGGCCAAAGCGGATCTGCTTGTGACAGGCGATCAGGATCTGCTGGCGCTTGCTAATAAGGTGCAGTTTCCCATCTGCAGAGTGGCTGAACTGAAAATTGAACTTGAAACTGGCCATCGTATTGGTTTGCCTTGATGGTTGTGAGCACGCCGCCTCTTTCCGTTGATCTTTTGCTGGAGCCCGCTGACAACGCGCGGCTCGCCAATCTCTGCGGCCAGTTCGACGAACACCTGCGCCAGATCGAGCAACGTCTGGGAGTGGAGATCAACAACCGCGGCAATCAGTTCCGCGTCATCGGCGACAGCGAGCCGGCGCGCGCCGCGGTCGCGATTCTCAAGCAGCTCTACGCGGCAACGGCGCAGGAACGCATTCGCCGCGAGACCGTGCATCTGCTACTGCAACAGTCCGGAATCGCCGCTATTCTGGGCAAAGGCGAGGGCGCCGAGGTCGCGGATGAGATTGTCATTCCCACCAAGGAAGGCCGGGTGCACGGCCGCGGTCCGAACCAGCGGCGCTATCTGCAGAACATCGCGCGCCACGATCTTACCTTCGGCATCGGTCCGGCCGGCACCGGCAAGACATACCTGGCGGTGGCGAGCGCCGTGGCCGCACTCAACGGTGATCGCGCGCGCCGGCTGGTGCTCGTGCGCCCGGCGGTGGAAGCCGGCGAACGGCTGGGATTCCTGCCCGGGAACATGGCGGAAAAAGTGGATCCCTATCTGCGCCCGATCTACGACGCACTCTACGAAATGCTCGGCTTCGAGCGCGTGACGCGCTTGCAGGAGCACGGCGTCATCGAGGTGGCGCCGCTCGCCTTCATGCGCGGCCGTAGTCTGAATGATGCCTTCATCATTCTGGATGA
>JAGXAZ010000129.1 GCA_018971365.1 Gammaproteobacteria bacterium
ATTGATCGACAGTTCGTAGGTAATCGGACGTTCGTTAGGCGCCTCGCGGTAGTAGATTTCAAAACGGATTGGCAAACCCACGCCTTTTGAACGCAAGCGCTCAAAACCGCCGCGTTGTTTCATATCGCAAGCAGTTTCTACGTCCGTTGCTAAGCAATCAGCCACGAAGCCAAATGCATCGAAAAGAGAGCTTTTGCCTACGCCGTTCTTGCCTATGACCACAGTAAATGGCGTCAACGGCTCGACGGTTTGTCCCGACAGCTTGCCCAGAGTTACATCGCGCAGAGCGCGATAGTTCTGTACTCGGAATCCTTCAATATTAGCCATTCGATATCCCTTGGTCGCTACTCCAGCGCTGGGTAGCGCTGTTCAATAACCTATCTCACAGCTACGTACGCTACCTATTTCGTAAACCCGGCCTGCGTCACCGTAGTCGGCAATTCTACGTTCGACGCCACATAAGTTTCCAGGAAATAAGCCAAATAAGCGCCCTCTGGAGGTGGCGCCACAACACCTTTTGAATGGGGGCGTGCTGTCACCCATTTTGCCTGTGGTCCCTGTCAATATCACACAGCGCAGACTACCTTGGCCGACTGAGTGAGCCTTCACAGCCTCCATTAGCGCTTCGAATGAATTTTTGCGCTCCCTGGCGGTTTGCTTTGGCGCGGCATGGATTCATTCGGCTTCTTTATCGCACCGGCCCGCCAGGCGAAATCCAACATCTCTTCAAACAATTCAACCTTGGCACGAGTACTCATACGGATACCGGCGAGCAGATTATTGCGCTCGGCGTCCTCGAACGTGCACTTCAGGTCGTTTTGTTCGTTCGGGCCAACCAAAGGGTATAGCTCCCGATCAGGTTTTATTGCTGTCGATTTCGGCGAGCCATTCATCGGATCAATCATTGCTCTTTGGGGCTCTGTTCGTCGGGCTTTATCGCGCCGGACCGATACGCCAATACCAGCATTTCTCTCAACCAGTCCAATCGCTGCTCAGGTGAACGCCGCAAAAACTCCTCCTTGCGCCAGTATTCGGCATCTTCAAATGTGCCCCAGCGCTCATGCTTATCCATATCTGGTAGCTCAGTCATTGCTGCATCTATCCACATATACTTGACTGCGAAGGTATTTAATCGCGCCAGTGCGCCAGGCAAGATCAATTATTTCTTCAAAAAACTCAAACTTCTCCCGCGTACTCATACGTATGCCCCTGAGCAACTCCTCATGCTCCGCTTCTTCAGCAGTGACACTCAAGAAATCTATTTTTTCACCCATCTTTAATGCCTACTGATACATCAACTTACATATTGCGCCGATATTCTCCGCCGACTTCATAAAGCGCATGGCTGATCTGGCCGAGCGGGTTGTATTCCACTACGCCCATCAACGTTGCGCCCACATACCTACGCCCGATCCTGCTAAGTCCGCCATCAAAGCCTGTAATCCGAACCTCTCTCGGCAGCCGGGTCGCGCTCTGGCCATACCGGACAAAGCATTTCGACCACTTCCATCAGGTCAACCCAGTCAGAGAGATCTGGATTGGTCCGAGTTGGCCGCTGGGACTGCACGGAGGGACCGACGAAGGGATATCGCACCTCGTCACCTTGTGTCATGGTCAATTTGTCCAAGCATTTCATCCAGCAAATCTGTCCGGTCAAACAAGGCAAAGTATTCGCGGACTTCACGCATGTTGAGTTTACCGCGTCCGGCGCGCAACAGCGCCAGGATATCAGCTCGGTCGCCCGCACGTTCCGGCGCGTTGACCAAGGCCTGCACCTTGAAACCGATCAGTCCCTCGGCGCTGATAACGCGCAGCCGCCCCATCACGGTATTGCGAACGCTCGCGCAATCCAGCAGCTTGCGCGCGACTGGACGCCGCGCATACAGCAAATCGAGCCGTTGATCACCGCGGATGTAATTCGCGGCATCCTCACTTCGATGATTGCATGTGTAGCCCAGCGCGCCCAGCGCATCATGAACTTTTTGCGCATCGTCGGCATCCACAAGGAAGTCCACATCCCGAGTCGCGCGGACTACATCGTGTGCCGCCAAGGCCAAGCCGCCGATCAACGCGGGTTGTGTCTTGCAAACTGCGAACGCGGCAACCGCCTGCCTGACCTGATCGGCAAGTTTGGACATGCGTTACATGTTCCTTCTGTATTCTCCACCGACTTCATACAGCGCATGGCTGATCTGGCCGAGCGAGTGGGTTTTGACCGCCTGCATAAGCGCCGCGAATATGTTCTTGCGGTCGCGGGCGGTGTCCTGAAGGTAGCGCAGGCCGTGGCCGTCGTGAACCTGCGGTACCGGCGCGTCGGCGGAGTCCGTCGCATTGGCGTGTGAGGTTTCGCCGGATGGAGCGAGCGAATTGCGGGCCTGCTGGAAGGCGCGCACGTTCGTGATCTGCCGGCGTTTCTCGTCTTCATTCGAGCGGATGAGCTCGATCTTGGTCACGATGTCGCCGCCATGCTCTTTCGGCAGGAAGGTGTTGACGCCGATCAGCGGCAGCGTACCGTCATGCTTCTTCTGTTCGTAGTAGAGCGATTCCTCCTGGATTTTGCCGCGCTGGTACATGGTGTCCATGGCGCCCAGCACGCCGCCGCGCTCGGAAATCGCCTCGAATTCCTTGTACACCGCCTCTTCCACCAGATCGGTCAGTTGCTCGACGATGAAGCTGCCCTGCCAGGGGTTTTCGTTGAAGTTCAGTCCGAGCTCGCGGTTGATGATGAGTTGGATGGCGATCGCGCGGCGCACGCTGTCTTCGGTGGGTGTGGTGATGGCCTCGTCGTAGGCATTGGTGTGCAGCGAGTTGCAGTTGTCGAACAGCGCGTACAGCGCCTGCAACGTGGTGCGGATGTCGTTGAACTGGATTTCCTGCGCGTGCAGCGAGCGGCCCGAAGTCTGGATGTGGTACTTGAGCATCTGGCTGCGCTCATTCGCGCCGTAGCGCTCGCGCATGGCGCGCGCCCAGATGCGCCGCGCCACGCGGCCGATGACGGTGTATTCGGGGTCCATGCCGTTACTGAAAAAGAACGACAGGTTGGGCGCGAAGTCGTCAATCCGCATGCCGCGCGCGAGGTAATACTCGACGATGGTGAAGCCGTTCGAGAGCGTGAAGGCGAGCTGGCTGATGGGGTTCGCTCCGGCCTCGGCAATGTGATAGCCGGAAATCGAAACCGAGTAGAAATTGCGGACTTTGTGGTCCACGAAGTACTGCTGGATGTCGCCCATCATGCGCAGTGCGAATTCCGTGGAGAAAATGCAGGTGTTCTGTGCCTGGTCCTCTTTGAGGATGTCGGCCTGCACGGTGCCGCGCACGCGGTGCAGGGTGTCGGCCTTGATGCGCGCGTAGGTCTCCGCGTCCACCACCTGCTCGCCCGTGACGCCAAGCAGGGCCAAGCCCAGGCCGTTGTTGCCTTCCGGCAGTTCGCCTGTGTAGCGTGGGCGCGGGTTGCTCTTATATATAGAGGCGATTTTCTTCTCGGCCACCGCCCAGCGCGCCGGGTCTTCTTTCAGGTACTTTTCCACCTGCTGGTCTATAGCCGTGTTCATGAACATGGCGAGAATCATGGGCGCCGGCCCGTTGATGGTCATGGACACCGAGGTCTTGGGGTCGCAGAGGTCGAAGCCGGAGTAGAGCTTCTTCATGTCGTCGAGCGTGGCGATGCTGACGCCCGAATTGCCGACCTTGCCGTAGATATCCGGGCGTTCGGCCGGGTCTTCGCCGTAGAGCGTGACCGAATCAAACGCGGTGGAAAGCCGCGACGCCTGCCGGCCATGCGACAGGTAATGGAAGCGGCGGTTGGTGCGTTCCGGCGTGCCTTCGCCCGCAAACATGCGCGTCGGATCCTCGCCGGTGCGGCGGTAGGGATACACGCCCGCGGTGTAGGGATAGCCGCCCGGCAGGTTTTCCTTCATGAGGAAACGCAGCCGGTCGGCCCAGCTCGTGTAGGTGGGCGGCGCGATCTTCGGGATTTGCTGGTGCGACAGGGATTCGGTGTAGTTGTTGCCCTCCACCGCCTTGCCGCGCACTTCGTAGGTGTAATGCGCGTCGGTGACGGACTTGAGGCGCACCGGCCATTCGCGCAGCAGGTGCAGCGCTTCGCTGGAAAGTTCCTTGACGGCTTCGTGGTAGCGCTGGCGAAGTATAAGCAAAGAGGATTCGGCTGCGGAATCCAATCTGGACCGGGTCCCGGCCTGCGCCGGGGCGACGGAAGAGCCCTCTCCGCCTGAAAGGGAGGGAGCCAAATCAGCGGCGTCGTAAAGGCCCAGAGGCTTCGGCAATTTCGGATCGCCCAGCTCCCGCAGCACTTCGTAGTAGTGCTGCGCGCGGCCGGCGACTTCGGCCTCGCGGTCAATGTCCTTGTTGATGCCGCGGCCCTGCTCGGCGATCTCGGCGAGGTAGCGCACGCGCTTGCCGGGAATCAGCACCGTGGCGCGCGGTTCCTTGATCGAGGTGTCCAACTCGGGGCGCCAGTTGCAGTGCGGCCCGGCCCCCGTCGCGGCTGAAGCCGCTCCCGCACCATCGAGGTGCAGTTTCTCGCGCAGCAGACGGCACAGGTTCACGAACATCCAGGTCACGCCGGGATCGTTGAACTGGCTCGCAATGGTCGGGTACACCGGCACCTGATCGTCCGGCAGCTTGAAGGCGGTGCGGTTGCGCTTCCATTGTTTGCGCACATCGCGCAGCGCGTCGTCCGCGCCGCGCCGGTCGTACTTGTTGATTGCCACGAGTTCCGCGTAATCCAGCATGTCTATCTTTTCGAGCTGGATCGGCGCGCCGAACTCCGGCGTCATCACGTACATGGAGAAATCCACGAGGTCCACGATCTCGGAATCGCTCTGGCCGATGCCGGCGGTCTCGACCATCACGAGGTCGTAGCCCTGGCCGCGCAGGAACGCGATGCAGTCCTTGAGCATGGCGTTGGTGGCGGCGTGCGCGCGGCGGGTGGCCATGGAGCGCATGAACACGCGGTGGCTGCGCAGCGCGTTCATGCGGATGCGGTCGCCCAAGAGCGCGCCACCGGTGCGCCGGCGCGTGGGGTCCACCGCCAGCACCGCGATGCGCATGCCGGGGAATGCGTGCAGGAAACGCAGCAGCAGTTCGTCCACCACCGAGGATTTGCCCGCACCACCCGTGCCGGTCACGCCCACCGCCGGCACTTTCCTGCCGGCGAGTTCCCACTGCTTGCGCAGCCGCGCGAGTTCCGCTTCGCTGATCGCGCCCGCCTCGAGGGCGGTGAGCATGCGCCCTACCGAAAGCTCGTCGTCCGCCGAGACCTTGGCGGGTTTGGCCGGCGCCACGCGGTGCTCACGCGCGCGCTCGACCACGTCCTCGATCATGTGCACGAGGCCCATGTGCATGCCGTCGTTCGGGTGATAGAGGCGCTCCACGCCGTATTGCTCGAGTTCCGCGATTTCCTCCGGCGTGATGGTGCCGCCGCCGCCGCCGAACACGCGGATGTGCGCGGCGCCGCGCTCGCGCAGCATGTCCACCATGTACTTGAAGTATTCGATGTGCCCGCCCTGGTAGGAGCTGATGGCGACGGCGTCGGCGTCTTCCTGGAGCGCGGCGCGCACCACGTCCTCCACCGAGCGGTTGTGGCCGAGATGGATCAC
>JAGXAZ010000015.1 GCA_018971365.1 Gammaproteobacteria bacterium
GTTGTATGGGTTGCGGATGCCGAGACCCGAGCCGAGCGGCGCGCCGAGCGGCATGACCGCGGCGCAGCCGAGTTCTTCGAGGCGTTTGGCGATGAGCGGGTCATCGGTGGTGTAAACCATGACCTCAAACCCGTCCTTGACCAGCGTCTCGGCGGCCTGCAGGGTTTCGGTGACGTTCGGATACAGGGTTTTCTGGTCGCCCAGCACTTCCAGTTTCACCAGCGTGCGACCGTCGAGCAATTCGCGCGCAAGCCGGCAGGTACGCACCGCCTCCTCCGCGGTATAGCAGCCGGCGGTGTTCGGCAGGATGGCGTACTTCGACGGCGGCAGCACGTCCAGAAGATTCGGCTCGTCTTTTATCTGGCCGATATTGGTGCGGCGTACCGCCACGGTGACAATCTCCGCGCCGCTCGCTTCCACCGCACGCCGGGTTTCATCCAAGTCCTTGTACTTTCCGGTGCCGATCAGCAGGCGCGAATGGAATTCATGTCCGGCGACCGTAAACACGTCGCCGGCTGATGGGGAAGATTCAAGTTGCGTGTTCATCTGGGGCTCTGTGGATCGTTAGGGTGCGCTTGCGCACCGTCAGCTTTTACAACAATCTCCGTACCTTCCTTGGTGCACTGACCAGCCCCACCATCCCTGGTGGGGCGTCCGGCCGGACGGAACACCCGCCGTGTGTTCCGTAAAATGCACCGGTCTCACCCTTGTCGCGCGTTCGGCTTGGCGGACGACCCACCGGGTCTTCCGCCAAGCCTCACCCACCCCCGATGGCGTGGACGATTTCCACCTTGTCGTCGGGATGGAAGCGGTATCCCGGGTGCGTGCTGCGCGGCACGATCTCGCCGTTCACTTCCAGAGCCACGCGCCGGCCGGCGAGTTCCAGCCGGTCGAGCAGCTCGCGTGCGCTGAGGGCATCGGGGATGTCCGTGGGAGTGCCGTTGAGTTGGATCTGCATGCCGCACGTCAGGCCGTTTACTGCCTGCATTCTACCGCAGGCGCCACCCGGGAGAGTGGGAACGCACAGGCGTTCCGTCAGTACCGGAGGTTTTCCGCTTGCTGCTAGAATGATCCGCACGCGGGTGTAGTTCAATGGTAGAACTTCAGGTTCCCAACCTGATAACGTGGGTTCGATTCCCATCACCCGCTCCAGTATTATTGAGTGAGCGAGCGGGGAACCATCCCTGGTGGGCTTACCCGCCCGGCCGTCCATGGCCGGGCGCTCGGCCGGATCGAAATGCCACCGGCATTTCGATTAAGTCACCGGCCTCGCCCATCACCCGCTCCAGTAATATTGGGATGGCGTGCGGGGACCGCGACGTACAGGCTGGATCCCCGGGCATTTTCGCACTGAGACGCCCCTCGTCCCTGATTGCGCCGGCCGCATTTTCGCTTGAGGAATCATCATGCCGACCAAGCCGCATCTTCCCGAACGCAAACCCGGTACGCCTCCCGCGCATGCGCCGCACCGGCCGTGGAAAATCGCCGGCATCGTGGTCGCGTGCATCATTGCGGTGATCATCATTCTGGTCATCGTGTTGCCGTTCGTCATCAACCCCAACGATTTCAAGCCGCAGATTGCCAAAGCCGTTAAGGAAAAGACCGGACGCGAACTCAGCATTTCCGGCAACATCAAGCTCTCGATTTTTCCGTGGCTGGGCGCGCAGATCGGGCCGATGGCGCTCGGCAACGCGCCGGGTTTCGGCAACACGCCGTTCGCGAGCATCAACGAAACCGACGTGCACGTGAAATTCTGGCCGCTGTTGCGCGGCAAGATCGAAGTCGGCACCGTCAAGCTCGACGGCCTGCAGCTTGACCTGGAGCGCGACGCCCGCGGTCGCAGCAACTGGCAGGACATCCTCGATCGCCTGAAGAGCGGCAGCGGCGCATCGCCGTCCGCGGGCGGCAGCTCCGGCAAGGGTCTGGCCAATCTGCAGATGCAGGGCTTCAGCGTGACCAACAGCGGCCTGGTGTGGCGCGACGCGCAAAAGCACCAGCAGTACATCCTCAGCAATTTCCAGTTCGACATGGGTGCATTTGCCTCCGGCAAACCGATGCGCGTGTCCACAGGATTCGATTTCAGCGGCACCAACCCGCAGCTCAGCGGACATGCGGATTTCAAGGGCACGGTGTCGGCGGATCTGGTGCACAAAATCTACACCGCCAGCAACGCCAGGCTCGAACTCAGCGCCAGCGGCGACGCGGTTCCCGGCGGCAAGGTCCGGGCGCAGTTGGTGTGGCAGCAGGGGGCGCTGAACATGGACGCCGGCACGCTCGCGATCAACGGTCTCGCGGCCAGCGCCTACGGCGTAAAGCTGCAGGCCGATGCCGAAGGCCGCGGCCTGCATGATCAGCCGAGCTTCAATGGCAGTCTGACGCTGGCGCTGTTCTCGCCGCGTGCCGTACTCACCGCGCTGGGTCAAGCGAGTCTGGCCAATACCCGCGATCCGCAGGCGCTCGCCCAGGCTTCAGGCTCGCTGAACTTCGTGAGTTCCAGTGATGCCGTCACCGTGCAGGACCTGAACTTCAAGCTGGACGACAGCACGCTTACCGGCACCGTGAGCGTCAAGGATTTAACCAGCCGGGCGCTGCAATTCAACCTGAACGTGAATCAATTGAATGCCGACCGCTATCTGCCGCCGCAAAAAGCCGCGACGCCCCTGCAACCGCGTGAACCCACGGACATCAACAAGATCAGCCTGCCGCTGCGCACCTTGCGCGCGCTGAATGTCGATGGCCGGCTGCATGTCGGGCAGCTTACGCTGCTCAATACCCACAGCAGCGATCTGGGCGTGGGCGTGCACGCCGCCGGCGGCATAGTTCAGGTCAATCCGCTTTCGGCACAACTTTATGGCGGCGCGCTCACGGGCAGCGTGCACATCGATGCCAACAGCGACACGCCCGTCGTCACCGAGAACCTCAGCCTGCAGAACGTGCAGGCGGGCGGGTTGCTGCAGGACTTGGTCGGTGTGAAACGCCTGAGCGGCACCGCCAGCCTGCGGGTCAACACGCGTGCACTCGGGCCGACGGTGGGCGAGATGCGTCACACCCTGAACGGCAAAATGAGTTTCGCGTTAATGAACGGCGCCCTCCAGGGCATCAATATATGGAATGCCATCGCGCGTGCCGAGGCGCTCGCCAGGCATCAGCCCGCACCACCGCCGGCTGCCAATCAAACGGAATTTGCCACCTTGCAGGGCAGCGGCGACATTCGCAATGGCGTGCTCGACAATCGCAATCTGGTGGCACAACTGCCGTTCATGAATCTCGAGGGCAGCGGCAAGCTGGATCTGGCAGAAAACACGCTGGATTACCAACTTAAGGCCCACATCACCGGCACGCCGAAGCTCGGCGCGAAATCTGACCTGAGCGGGCTTGCGGGGAAAATCATTCCATTGAAAATCAGCGGCACACTCACGAGCCCCAGTGTCACGCCGGACATCGCGGCAGCGGTCCAGGAACGCGCGCGCACCGAGCTGCAGAAGAAAAAACAGGAGGTGCGCGGCCGACTCGAGAACCGGATCCGGAACAAGCTCAAGGGGTTGTTGAATCCCAGTGTGCCACCATCATCCGGGACGCACCTGCGCCCCCTCGCGGCGCTGACGGAGGTCCAATGACGAGGGCCGCGTGCGGTTATTGCCGGTAGCGCTGATATTGACTCTGGGTGTGTGCGCCCGTGGTTACGCCGCGCAGTTTCATGCACTCGAGGTCAGCCGCGACGGCGACGTTTACCGAATGAACGCCGATGTGTATCTGGACGCGCCGCTGCCGCAGGTGTACCGCGTGCTCACCGATTACAATCACCTCACGCGCATCAGCCGCGTGATACGGCGCAGCCGCCTGCTCGAAAGACCGGATACGCACACCGCGCTGGTATACGTGGAGAGCCGTGCCTGCGTGCTGTTTTTCTGCCACACCATCGAGGAAACCCAGAAAGTGGTGGAATCGCCGCCCGCCAATCTCAGCGCCGTCGCCATCCCGGAGCTGAGCAACGTGAAACACGCCGAATCCGACTGGCATCTGCAGGTCGAAGGGCAGGGGACGCGCATGCAATGGAAGCTGACGATTGAGCCCGAATTCTGGATTCCGCCGCTCATCGGGCCGGCGCTGGTCAAAAGCCAGTTGCGCGCCGAAGGCGAGTTCAGCGCACGCGGCATCGAGAAACTCGCGCGCGAACGTGCACATCTGCCGCCCGCATCCACCAGTACGCATGCTCCGGCCGCGCAAACCCGCTGAATCCAAACTCCCGCCGCGCTTGCTGCGCTGGCATCGCGCGCACGGCCGCCATGACCTGCCGTGGCAGCACCCGCCTGCGCCTTACCGCGTGTGGGTCTCGGAAATCATGCTGCAGCAGACCCAGGTAGCGACCGTAATGGACTATTACCGGCGTTTCATCGCGCGCTTTCCCAACGTGCGTGCGCTTGCCAATGCGCCGCTCGACGATGTGCTGCATTTGTGGTCCGGACTTGGCTACTACGCGCGTGCGCGCAACCTGCACCTTACTGCGCGACTCATCCGCGACAAATACCACGGGCGTATCCCGCGCGCGTTTGAGGAGATCGCCGCGCTGCCCGGAATCGGCCGCTCTACCGCCGGCGCGATACTTGCGCTCGCTCGCGGCCAACGCCATGCGATCCTCGACGGCAACGTGAAGCGTGTGCTCACGCGCTATCACGCAATCAAAGGCTGGCCGGGTAACAAGAAAATCGAAAACAAATTATGGGCGCTGGCCGAGCGGCATACGCCGCGCGCCGAAGTCGCGGCCTACACCCAGGCGATCATGGATCTGGGCGCCATGCTTTGCACCCGCACGCGACCGCGCTGCGGTGAATGTCCACTGGCGTCCGGCTGCCGTGCGCACGCGCTCGGCAGTGAAACCGCGTTTCCTGCGCCGCGCCCGCTGAAAATGAAACCCGTACGCCGCACCCGAATGCTGCTCATTACCTGCGGCAGTCACGTGCTGCTCGAACTCCGTCCGCCGTCGGGCGTGTGGGGCGGGCTGTGGAGCCTGCCGGAAATTCCGACTTCGGCCGACGCCAACGATTGGTGCCGGCGGGAACTCGGCGCCGCACCGTACGCGCAGCAGTGCTGGCCGGCACTGCGCCACACCTTCAGCCACTTTCACCTGGATATCGAACCGCTGCAGTTGGAAATCGCGGCGCACATGCGCATCGGCGATAATGCCAGGCGCCGCTGGGTGGCACTGGCGAATGAACCGGCTCTCGGTTTTGCCGCACCGGTCAAGAAACTGTTGCAACAATTGCGATTGGGTACGGCCGAGAAAACGGCTGATACTTCTTTTCCCCTCTCCCCTTTGGGGGAGAGGGCGAGGGTGAGGGAGGGGCAAAACCCCCGATTTGCCAAGGTGAGGAGAGCTGCTGAATGACGCGCACGCTCAAATGCGTCTTGCTGGGTGAGGAACTCGAAGGCTTGGAACGCCCGCCGTACCCGGGTGAACTCGGCCAGCGCATCTACGCACAGGTGAGCAAACAGGCCTGGCAGCAGTGGCTGCAGCACCAGACCATGCTCATCAACGAATACCGCCTGTCCGCCCTTGATCCTAAGGCACGCAAGTTTCTCGCGGAAGAAATGGAAAAGTTCTTCTTCGGTGGGGGCGCCAAGAGACCGGAAGGATACGTCCCGCCCGCACCATAGACATCACAATGGGTAGAAGCGACCCCCAGTCGCGATCCTTCAACTTTGCTTTGCACGTACTAAGAAAGTCACCCGGCTGCGGGACGGTATCCCGCTATCTTGATTAAGAATGCGGCAAAGCCGCACTAATTTAGAACTGGATTCCGGTTCGGGCGAAGCCCGGTCTACCCTGAGCTTGTCGAAGGGCCGGAATGACGACGAGAGATGGTCACGCGGAACGACGGGAGGGCGGTTGGCGGGCGTCTAGCCCGCCGTCAGGTATTGCACGCTGAACCAGCGCCGCTCGTCGGTCCAGACCTTGCGCACACTCCAGCCCGCCTGTGCCGCAAGCGCGGTGAATCCCGGCAGCGTGTGCTTGTAGCTGTATTCCGTGACGATGGCCTCGCCTGCACCGAAACGCACGGTTTCTCCCGCAATGTGCACGGTCTGATCGTCTAGACTGATGAGGTGCATCTCGATGCGGCCTTCCGCCTGGTTATAGGGGGCGCGGTGCTGGAAGCGCTCCAGTTTGAAGTTACCGTTCAGTTCACGGTTGAGCCGCGTGAGAAGATTCAGGTTGAACGCCGCCGTGACGCCGGCGGCGTCGTTGTACGCGGCTTCGAGCACGCCGCGATCCTTGTTCAGGTCCACGCCGATCAGCAGAGCGCCCTTGCGTCCGGCGAGTTGTTGCAATTGTTTCAACAGCGCCACAGCGGCCGCCGGCTCGAAGTTGCCGATGGTCGAGCCGGGGAAATAAACCACCGTGCGTGCCGCGGGGAGGCGCGGTGCGGGAAGTGCGAACGATTGGCTGAAGTCGGCGCAGACCGGCAGGACTTCCAGGGCCGGGTAATACCGGTTCATGCGGTCGGCGGCGGCGATCAGGTGTTCGCGCGAGATGTCTACGGGTACGTAGGCGCAGGGCCAGTGCAGCTTGTCGAGCAGCAGGCGCGTTTTCATGCTGGTGCCGCTGCCCGGTTCCACCAGCAACACGCGCGCCCCAAGCACGTTCGCCATATCTGCCGCACTGGCTTCCATGATTCCGAGCTCGGTGCGCGTGAGGTAGTACTCAGGCAGCTCGCAGATCGCATCGAACAATTTGGAGCCGCGCTCGTCGTAGAAATACTTGGGGCGCAGGATTTTGGGGCTGGCCGCCAGACCGCCGAGGATCTCCGAGCGCATGTCGCCTGCGCGTGGCATGTAGTCGTGCAGGGTTACCGAAAGCGCTTGGGATATTTTCATGTCATGCGTCCCTGGCGAGGCGCAAGCCCATGAACTGCCAGCGCTGCTGCGGGTAAAAGAAATTGCGGTAACTTGCGCGCACATGACCGGCCGGCGTGGCGCAGGAGCCGCCGCGCAGCACCAGCTGGTTCGCCATGAACTTGCCGTTGTATTCGCCGAGCGTACCGGCGAGCGGTTTGAAACCGGGGTAAGGTGCATAGGCGCTCGCCGTCCACTGCCAGACATCACCATATATATGCGGTGTGCCGCTTGCGGCAGGGTGGAACCGGCCGCTATCCAGAAAATTGCCGCTCACCGGATGCTCGGCGGCGAAAGCTTCCCATTCCACTTCCGTTGGCAGGCGCGCGCCGGCCCAGCGCGCAAAGGCGTCGGCTTCGTAGTAACTGACATGGCAGATCGGTGCGCCCGGATCGAGTTCGCGTTCGCCGGCGAGCGTGAATTCCGTGGTCAGATCTGCGTTCCAGTAAAGCGGCCGCGCCCAGCTTTCGCGCTGCACGGTGGTCCAGCCATCCGACAGCCACAGTTGCGGCTTCGTGTAGCCGCCGGCGCGGATGAACTCCCGGTACTCGCTGGTCGTGACTGGCCGGTTGGCGAGCGCGTGTGCCCGCAGGACTACGCGGTGGCGCGGGGTTTCGTTGTCGAACGCGAAACCCACGCCGGCGTGGCCGATCTGGCACAGGCCCTCGGGCCGGGCGATGAATTCGAGCGCTGGCGCCGCGCGTGGTGTTGGTGCAGGCAACTTCCGCCATGCCGGCTTGAGCGGATTGAGCGAGAACAGGTGCTTGATGTCGGTGAGCAGCAATTCCTGGTGCTGCTGTTCGTGATTCAGGCCGAGCGTAACCAGGAATTCCAATTGCGGCTCGCCCTTGTGCTGGTCCAGCAGCCGCTGCATGTGTTCGTTAACGTGCTCCCGATAGGCCAATATGTCGGCCACGGTCGGCCGCGACAGCAGGCCGCGCTCCGGCCGCGGGTACATCCGACCCGCTCCGTAGTAATAGGAGTTGAAGAGATAGGCGTACTGAGGATGAATCGGCCGGTAATCCGGCGCGCGCGGAATCAGGATGAAAGTCTCGAAAAACCACGTGGTGTGCGCCAGATGCCATTTCGCGGGACTCGCATCCGGCATGCTCTGCACCACCATGTCCTCGGGCGCGAGCGTGCGGCACAAATCCACGCTAAGCGCGCGTACCGCGCGGAAGCGGTCGGACAGAGCAGCGATGGGTTGCGCATCAGCGGATATGGGCTGCGGCTTCATTTTCTTGCGTCCTGACCGAAGCCTAGTCCGCGAGCTTGCCCGTGTCAAAGCGCCGTCAAGCCCTTGACCGGCGAGACCTCGCCCGGTTTAATAGCGCCCCTTCCTGCAATTCTCAACGCGGCCAGGTCGCTCAGTTGGGTGAGGGCGGGGCATTTAACGCGAGCACTGCTCGCGTCCGCCCGAACACGAGGCAGGGCGAGAAGCGCAGCTTCGAGCGGGCGGAAACGCTGTCCGCGCTGGGCCACAAGCGGAGCAGGATTGCGCAGCGCAGTGGCCGAGCTGGGGTGAGCCAGGGGATTTATGCGAAGCACCGCTTCGCACCCGGCGAACGACCCGACAGGGATGTCGGGGCTGGTCGGCACACCAGGGATGGTTCAGGATTTCCGCATCAGGCCAGGTAGCTCAGTTGGGTGAGGGCGGGGCATTTAACGCGAGCATTGCTCGCGTCCGCCCGAACGCGAGGCAGGGATGCCGAGCTGGGAGCATCGCAGGGACGCATCGGTGCCACAGAGTCGTTCAAAACGAGGCCAGGTAGCTCAGTTGGTAGAGCAGCGGACTGAAAATCCGCGTGTCGGTGGTTCGATTCCGCCCCTGGCCACCATCCCCTAAAACAAAAACTGTACTTGGACGGAATCGAACATCATTTTGATTCGGTGGTCCGCACGGCAACCTGCACGTTTCCTGCTGCGGTTGTCGTCCCTGGGTCGTCGTCCTGACCACCCGCTCGGACGATTCGGTCTCGCCCGCCCCTGGTCAACATCTCCGCAGTTGCAGGTCTTAATATTCAACTCCAGTTGATCTTTGGCCGTATCATAAGAAAAACATCCGCTTGAGACTTTAGGGTAGTGACATGGCGACGGGTTGGGCAAAAGACGGCGCGGTGCAGGAGCAGATAGACGCGAGCATCGAGGACGCGTTGAAAAGCGTGCGCGACCGGCTGCCTGCCGGCAAGGGCCTGGAATTTTGCGAGGCGTGCGGCGCAGAGATTCCGGATGCGCGGCGCAAGGCCATGCCCGGCGTGCGCCGGTGTCTCGCCTGCCAGAGCGAAGCCGACAAGAAAATCGAAGTTCACAGTCTCTACAACAGGCGCGGCAGCAAGGACAGTCAGCTGCGCTGAGACCACTTACCGGTAACCATCCCCGGTGGTCTGGCAAGTTGGCACGCCGTGTGGCGGTATTCGGTCGGATGCAGATGCCGCCGGAATCTCGATGCGCGATACCGGCTACACCCGTGCGAGCTTGGCTAATCGGTGGTACGGGGTGCCGCACGTCGGGCAGAAAGAGCCGGCTGGCGGATGGTAGCTTCGGATTTTTATGTCTTGGGGCTGAGCCTGATAGGATTTTTCCGATGGCCTGCCAGTGCCCGGGGCTACACACTGGGCGCGGCGAAAAAGCACATGAGATGGTGGTGCGGACCACGGACCCGTTTGACGGCAACCATGGCATATGCACCCGCTGAATCGGAGGTTGACATGCGTGCAATTCTGGTAGATGACGATGCCTCGTTTCTGGAGGCGCTGGCGACGCAGTTGAAGCTCATTCCCGCAGTGCAAATTGTGGCACGCGCCCGCAGCGGAGCGGACGGTTTGCGACTGGCGACCGAACTGCAGCCGGAGGTGGTAATCGTGGATCAGGCCATGCCTGGCATGAATGGGCTGGAACTGACCCATGAGCTCAAGCAACTGATGCCGGCGCCACGTGTGGTGGTGCTGGCGCTGTATGACGAGCCTGAATATCGCGAAGGCGCGATGCTCATGGGCGCGGACGCGTACATTGCAAAGCCCAAAGTGTATTCCGAACTGCTACCCCTGCTGCGGCAAATGCATCGGGATGCCCTGCCGCAACGCACTCGCGGCGCCGGTCTAAGCAGCATACAGGTGCCCGCATACCACCGCTGATTTGCCTGTCCTGAGGCGGTAACTGCAGAAGTTGCGCCCGCCGGATTCGCAGTGAATCCGGCGGGGACCGGTCTGCCGGCGCAGTCAATCATAAATTTAGACAGGCAAACTCCCGGCGCACCCGCAGGTCGTGCGGGTCGTTGACGCCGGCGCGCGTCAAACCGAAACACCGTGGTAATCCGCGCTGGCACGGTGGACTAAGCGGTGCGCGCCAGCGGGCGGGGGAAATCACGGGATTTTCCGGGAGTGAAACTGAACCCGTTAGGGGATTTTCCGATGGTTTGCCTGTATTCGGACGTTAAACTTTGAGTCACGGAAGAATGCATCCGATGGCGGCGCAGGCCATCGGAGCGCCTGAGGGCGAACGTGGCCTCTGCGCCGGCCGAGTGGAGGCAAACATGCGCGTGATTCTGATAGACGACAATGTGCTGTTTCTCGAGACGCTGGGGGCGGAGCTGGCGCACAATCCAGCAGTCGAGGTGGTGGGCCGTGCGACCGGCGGGGTCGAAGGCTTGAAGCTGGCGCGCGAACTCGAACCGGATGTGGTGATATCGGATTTGGCCATGCCTTGCATGAATGGCCTGGATCTGACCCACAGCCTCAAACGACTGCCGTCACCGCCGCGCGTGGTGATGATGTCAATGTTCGACGAGCCCGAGTACCGCGAAGGCGCATTGCTTGTAGGCGTGGATGCCTACATTGCCAAACACGATGTGCATTCGGAGTTGCTGCCGCTGCTGCGGAGATTGAATGAAGAAATCGCGCCGCGCAACGCGGCGGCTGCCGGCATGCGCACCGCGCATGCGCCCGGATGAACCCGTTGCCGTGGTCAGCTTGCAAGACTGACGGCCAAGATTCCATCCGCGATAATCAACGAAAGACAGCAACGGCGCACGCGCCCGGCCGCATTCATTCACAGCTGACACAGGGAAACTCCCGGCGTGCCTCGACTTCGTCCTGGTAGTTGACGTCGGTGCGCGCGAAGCCGAACAGCCGCAGGAACTCGCGCTTGTAATGTGCGTAGTCGGTCAGCTCCCACAGATTCGCCGTGGTGATCTGCGGCCACAGTTCCAGGCAGGCCTCCTGTACGTCGCTGCGCAGCTCGCGGTCATCCAGCCGCCAGCGGCCGTGTCCGTCATCCACCGGTGCCTGGCTGTCGGCACGGTAGAGGAAATCCTGAAACAGGCGTTGCTGTTGCGCGAGACAATCCTCGGCCAGCTCCCGGGAGCGCAGTGCGCGCTGCACCACCGACAGGTACAGCGGCATGGCCGGGATCGCCGCGCTTGCCTGGGTCACCGCGGATTTCATGATGGCGACACCGGCCTTGAGTCCGCGCGCTGCGTACTGTGTGCGCAGTGCGCGCGCGGTGTCTTCCAGGTCCTTTTTGGCGCGCCCCAGCGTGCCATGCCAATAGATCGGCCAGGTGATCTCCGGTCCGATGTAGCTGTACGCCACGGTGGTGGCGTCGGGGGCGAGCACACCGGCCGCGTCCAGCGCGGCGAGCCACTGGCTCCAGTTCTCGCCGCCCATCACCGCGACGGTGGCGCGGATTTCCTCCGCACTCGCGGGCGGCACGGTGAGCTCGATCACCGTGTCATGGTCGGTGTCGATGGTCTTGGCGGTGAACGGCGCACCGATGGGCTTGAGCGCGGTGCGCGCGGGGCCCGCATCCGGCAGCCGGCGCAGCGGCGCGGCGAGTGAATAAATCACGAGATCCACCTGACCGCCCAGTTCACGCTTGATGGCGTCAATCGCGCGGGCGCGCGTGGCGGCGGCGAAGGCATCGCCGTTGATGGACACACAAGGCAGGCCGGCGCGCGTCGCGAACTGATGGAACGCCGCCGCGTTGTACCAGCCGGCGCTCGCGGACTTGGTGACGCGTCCGGGCTTTTCCAGGAACACGCCCAGGGTCGCGGCGCCGTAGACAAAGGCCGCGGTGATGCGCGCCGCCAGGCCGTAACCGGTGGAGGCGCCGATGATGAGCGCGGTTTTTGGCACGCTCGCCTGCCCCGGGGCTTGGCGCGCGCGCGCGACTTGGTCGCGCACATTGAGTTCGCAGCCCAGCGGGTGCGCCGTGGTGCAGATGAAGCCCCACACTTTAGGCTGAATAATCATCCGTGCTCACCTTGCGGAAGACGCCGTGCATGACCACCGCGCTGCGTGCGCGGCCGCCGCATGCCCTTTTGCCGCATCCGGTTCCGCGTGCCGTGCTGCAGAGCAACTATTGCGGGACACACGCCGACTGCGGATTGCACATGGTCTGCATGGCGGCGTTGATGGAATCCCTCAGGTCCGCGGTCCAGCGGTTGTAACGCGGATCAATCTTGCCGGTGGCCGCGTCGTAGTTCATGTCCTGGGTGTTTTTGTAGTGGATGCTGTAGGTGTGGGCATCATAGAGGATGTCCACGGTCACGCTGCGCGGCGTTTCGATGTGCGTGGCCACGATGTGGCCCGGCCCCACAACCACGGTGGTCCAGCCCTCGTTGTAGGCGCCGACATAGATCGCACGCTCAAGCTGTTGCATGTCGAGCGGCTGGTTCTCGAAACCGGCCGCGGGCATGTTGTCATAGTTCTGCAGCGGCACCGGTATGCAGGCGGTCAGCAGCAGCGCGCAGGCCAGTGCGGGAATGAGCAGCGCGATTTTCATGGTGATGGTCTCCCAGTGTGATGATCCCTGTCCGTGGACCCCAAAACCTGTGGCGCATTATTTTCCCACGGGCTCGGCAAGGTCAAACCGCGGAAGTCGGCATCGGTTCCGCTGCGGGCCGCAGTCGGTGGCCGGCACGCAGCGTTCAAGGTTCAGAGCATGCCCCCGTTGACACCGATCACCTGGCGGGTGATATAGGCGGCGGCGTCCGAGAACAGGAACGCCACCAGCGCCGCGACTTCCTGCGGCTGCCCCAGGCGTCCGAGCGGAATCTGCCTGATAATTTCCGCCACCGGCGCGCCGTGCAACATGTCGGTTTCGATCAGGCCGGGCGCCACGCAGTTTACGGTGATGCCGCGGCTCGCCAGTTCCACGGCGAGCGCCTTGCCGGCGCCGATCAGCCCGGCCTTGGCCGCGCTGTAATTGGTCTGTCCGCGGTTGCCCATCTGCCCCGCGACGGAGGCAATGGTGACAATGCGGCCGCCGCTGCGCATGCGCACCAGCGGCATCACCAGCGGCTGCAGAACGTTGTAGAAGCTGTCGAGGTTGGCCGCCAGCACCCGGTCCCAGTCGTCCTCCGGCATGGCGGCGAAGGTATTGTCGGCGGTGACGCCGGCGTTGCACACCACGCCCCAATAGGCGCCGTGCTGCTCCAGATCCGCCCGCAGTGCGCGCCGCGTGTCTTCGCGGTTGGCGGCATCGAAACCGAGAGCATGTGCCTGACCCCCAGCCGCGACGATTTCCTGCGCGAGCTGCTCGGCCTTGCCTGCATGGGTGTGGTAATGCAGGCCGAGCTGGAATCCGCTCGCCGCCAGTGCACGCGCGATGGCGCGGCCGATGCCGCCGCTCGCGCCCGTAACCAATACGCGTTTGCTTGTGCTCATGGCGTCCAGTCCTCGCTGGTTTCGACGACGATGAGAGTGGCGCTCGCCAGGATTTGGCCATTATGCGAGATGTGACAGCGGCACGCGCCCACGCCCTGGTTGTCGCCGAATTCGCGCTGCGCGCGGACCTCCAGTTGCATATTCTCGGCAAAGTAGTCGGTGTGCGCCTGATAACGGCGTGTGCCGAGCAACATGCCGATGCGCGGCGTGCCGCCGGAGCGCCGGTTGTTCAGGCCAGCATGCGCGGCCGCCGCCTGTGCCATGAATTCGATTCCGGCCCACACGGGTACGCCCTGGCCGGCGACAAACAGCGGGTGCGTGCGCGTGATGCACACCCGCGCCACGGTGTGATTCTCGGAATGTTCCAGCACCGCGTCCAGCATAACCGCGTGCCCGCGATGCGGCAGCAGTTCGGCCACCGGTGGAAACGCGCCGGCCATCAGTCGCGGCCCAACAGCACGCAGATGTTGCTGCCGCCGAATGCGAAGGAATTACTGGCCGCGATGCGGCAATGTTGCGCTGTGTCCCCGGCGCGACACAACCGGAGCGGTGCCAGTGCCGGATCGACGGCGCCGTCCCACACGTGCGGCGGCAGCGGTGCCGCCGCCGGTTCGGTCAGCAGCAGCCAGCAGAACGCAAGCTCGGTGGCGCCGGCCGCGCCCAGCATGTGACCCACCAGCGGTTTGGTGGAACTGCACGGCGTTTCGCCGCCGAACACGCGCGCCACCGCGTGGCTTTCGACGAGATCGTTCTGCACCGTGGCCGTGCCGTGCAGGTTGAGGTAGTCGACTTGCGCTGCCGGCACCCCGGCTTCCGACAGCGCCTGGCGCATCGCAAGTTCCGCACCGCGGCCCTGCGGATCGGGTGCGGAGATGTGCCAGGCGTCGGAGGATTCGCCGACTCCGAGTACGCACACCGGCCCGGGCTCGCGGCTCAGTAAAAATACCGCCGCGCCCTCGCCGATGTTGATGCCGTCGCGATTCCGGCTGAACGGGTTGCACAGCCCGCTTGCCACGGATTTCAGCGCGGCGAAACCATTGAGCGTGAGCCGGCAAAGCGAGTCCACGCCGCCGCTCACCACCGCGTCGCAGATGCCGGCGTGCAGCAGGCGGCGCGCGGATGCGAGCGCCTTGGCGCTCGAGGTGCAGGCGGTCGAGACCGTCCACGCCGGGCCGTGTACAGAGAGCGCGTGGCGCAGATATTCGCTCGGTCCGCTGATTTCCTGCTGGCGATAATCGTAAGCGGCGGGGAATGCGCCGTGACTCAGGAAATGGGCGTAGGCCTGTTCGCCCTCGGTGATGCCGGAAGTGCCGGTGCCGAGCACGATGCCCACGCGCGCGGCACCGTACTTGTGGATGGCCGCATCCACCTGCGGATGGATTTGCCCGACTGCGGCGGCGAGTATCCGGTTGTTGCGCGAATTGTATTCCGGCCATTGCGCTTCAATGGGTGGCAGATCCGCGTGCACCGCGCCGACGTGCACCGGGCGGCCGGGGATGAAATCGTCGCGCACCCGCATGCCTTGGGTGGATCCGGCGTACAGACCGCGGCGTACGCTTGCCACGTCGCTGCCGAGCGCATTCAGGATGCCGAGCGCGTGCAGATACACGCGCGTCACGGCGTGGCCCCCGTGGCGTCGAGCGGCGTGAGTTGCAGCGACAGTTTGGCACCCGGGATCACGATGCTGATGTGCGCCTGGTTCAGCGGACCGGTGGATTTCTCGATGCGCGCGATCAGCCGTCCGTGATTCCACAGCGCGCGCACCTGCCGGTCGCCGGCCGTGGACACGCGCAGGCTGAGATTGTGCAACTGCGGCGGCAATTCCCTGGCCGGTGCCACGGTCAGTTCCAGCATTGCGAGCAGCAGTTCCGGGCGCAGGCTTCCCCCGGCGCTGTGGCTGGTGAGCTGCTGGCCGTCGTAGTCGAGCGTGAACAGCGTGGTGCCGAACAGGCTCAAGCCCGCGAGCCGCAGGTGGTGCGCGTCAATCTGCAGGCGGCCGAGGAACGTCTGCGACTGGCCCGCGTGCGTGACGCGGACCACATGGTTCGCGCTCACCGCCGGCAGGGCGGCGGGCGGCAGCGCGCAGAACACGCCGTCGGGCCCGAGGCGCGTGCAGCCCGGCGCCGGCGGCACACTCGCGCATCCCGCGAGCAGGATGAGCATGGCAAGCAGCACTGCGGCACCGGTTCTCATGCGGATTCCCGCCGTGCGGGGGGCAGGGACAGCGGCGCGCTCAAATAGCTGGCGAGGATGCCGATGAGCGTCGCCAGACCGAAGGCGTGCAGCGCGGGAATGCGGCTCACAGCCAGCAGACCGAAGGAAAACAGCATGGTGATCGCCGAGAGCGTCACCGCCAGTGCGGGCGAACGCTGGCGGGTGCCGCCTTCGCGCAGGAACACGCTGTAGTCGCGCCCCAGACCCAGAATCAGGATCAATGCCACCACCACGAAAATGTTGAGCGGCTCACGCAGCCAGCCGAGTGCGCCCAAGGTGATGCCGAGCGCCAGCAGCGGCGGAAACAGCATGCGCAGCGCTTCGCGCCGTCCGTAGCGCCAGAGCAGCAGCGCAAATATCACCAGATAGCCGATGACCACGAGCCAGGTGGCGCGCACCCGGATGCGGTGAAAAGTTTCGGTCACGCGTGCCAGCGGCTGCACGAACTCGATTCCGGGCGTGGACGCTGCGGCTTGCTCCAGTGTTGCAGGATTGAGCTGGCCGTGGCTGGTGACAGTCGCGAGCAGCGCCACGCCGCTGGACGTCGGTATCACGAGGCGTTGCAAATCGGGTGCCGCTGTGAACAGTTGCGCGGCCGCGAGCGGCCGGCGCGCTGCGCGCTGCCATTGCGCCTCGAGACGCGCGGCAAGCGCCACCGGCAGACCGAGATTCCTGAACGCCGTCTGCAATGCAAGCGGCGCTCCGAATACGCGGCTCCAGGCCGCGAGACTCGCCTGCTGCTGCGCGTCGGATGGCAGAAAGCGCGACAGGCCGAGCGGGGTGGCCGACGGCGCGCGCGCGCCGAGCGTTGCGAACAGGGCCTGCTCGCGCGCGAGCGCCTGCTCGAGATCGCTGCCCGCACTCAGGAAAAATCCCGGCGGTGGAAGCTCACCGAGCGTGTTGCGAATCTCGGCATCGGTGTGCAGCAGTCCAGCCGGCAGGTGTTGCAGCTCGCGCACGTCGTCGCTGGTCTGCAGCCGCAGCCAGCCGGGAATGCACAGCAGCAAGACGAGCGCGGGCAGCGCATAACGCCAGCGCGACGGGCGGCAGCCGGCCTGGATGAATTGTTGAGGCCAGCGCACGGTCGCGTGCGCCGCGACGCGCGGCGCACGCGTCAGCGTGAGCGGAAAGATGAGTGCTACCACCAGCCCGGCTTCCAGCAGACCGGTGACGGAAAACACCGCAATCTGCGTCAGGGCCGGAAAGCCCGCGAGCAGCAGGAAAGCAAACGCCACCACTCCGGTCAGCAGGCCCATGAGCAGGCCCGGGCGCACGCGGCGCCATACCGCCGCCGGCGCGCCCTCGCCGAACCAGTACTCCGCGAAATACAGGAACGCGTAATCAATGGCGATGCCGAGCAGCGTGGTGCCGAACACCAGGGTGAGAATCTGGATGGAGCCAAACCAGACAATTACCGCGGCGCTGGCGGCGAGCACGCTGGCCGCGAGCTGCAGCGCAGCGAGCAGGTGCGGGGCGAGGCTGCGGAACACCCAGGCAATGAGCAGCATGATGAGCACGGTGGAACTCACGCTCAACCACAGGCTTTCGCGTTGCGCTTCGCGACGCGCGGCTTCCGCGAACAGCGGCGCGCCGGTGGCCTGGAATTCACAGGTACGGCAGGTTTGACGCACCGCATCACGCGCCGCATGCACCGCACGCACCGCGAGTGCCGCGCCGGCTTGCGAGAAACCGGAAGCGCCCACCTGCACACGCAGCAGGTAATTGCGTCGGCCGGCGCGCAGCGCCGTGAGCAGCGGTCCATCGGGCAGAAACGCCGGATAAGGCCGCGGCAGCCGGCTGAGAAATCCGGTGAGATAACCGCCGGGGTCCGCATCGAAACTGCTGGTGAGCCCCGCGGGGCTGGCGAGCGACACCGCCACATCCGTAGCCAGTGCCTGCGCGCCGCCGCGGTTCAGGCGTGCAGTCTGTTTGGCATCGAGCAGGGCAAAGTGATGCGCCTGATAGACCGCGAGCAACTGTTGCAGCGTCCGGCCGCTGTTTTCCGCGTGTAGGCCGGAATTCAGGAGCGCCGTGTAGGCGGCGAGCGCCGCCTCGCGGGTGACCGGCGCGTCCGTGCCGCTCACCAGGATCAGCAATTCATTGATGAAGGCATCGCGGCTGCGCTCGTTGGCGACGCGCAAGGCGCCGGATTCCTGCTGCGCCGGCAGGGCGGCCAGGATGTCGGTGTTGATCGGCTGCTGCACGTCGAGGCGCAGCCAGGCGAATGCACACAACGCGCCCAGCGACGCGAGCCAGATTGTGCAGCGCGCAACGCTGGCCAGGCGCGTATTCACGGCGCCGTGGGCGACGCGCCGGTGGGCGTAAAGCGCAGCTGCAGGCGGCCGCCGGAGGTTTCGCGAATGTCAATCTGCTCGGGCCGGCCGGGCGCGCTTTCCACGACCTGGATGCGGACGATGGCCTGACTCAAGGGTCCGGGCCTGGGCGTGAGCGTGATCTGCCGGCCCTGGGCCAGCGGCTGCATGTGCACCTCGAAATAGCGCTGCAACTGCACCGTGTTCCCCGACAGCGCGCCCAGGAAAATCTGTTCCACCGCGGCGAGCCACGGCGCCTGTTCGGGATCGAGCTGGCGCACGCTGCCGTCCGGCAGTTGTTCCCGCGCCTGCGCGCCGTTCATCTCGAACAGATAATGGTAGGGCGCGGTGATTTCCCAGCGGAATCCACGGGTCGCATCCACGCTCAGTACGCCGTGGCTGATGAGCGGGGTGTCGAATCCCGGCAGGCTGCGGGTTTCCACGAAGCGCGCGCTGAAGGCGGCCGGGACGCGTGGCGTGGTGGCCGCGTGCACGGCGCCGGCCGCGAGCAGGCACAGGGCCGTGCATGCCGCACGCAGAGCGGTCACAGATATTCCTTGAGGCGCTCGCGCAGCACCGGTGGGCTCACCAGCTGCAGTTCGCCGCTGCGCGCATCCACCGCACACTGGATGGTGTAACCGCTGCTCAGGCGTTTGCCGCTGGCCGCGTCTTGCACGCGGTAGGCGATCTTCAGGCGGCTCTCCCATTCCTGCAACTCGGCCCGCACCTGGATGCGCTGTGCATAACGCATGGGCTGGACAAAGCGCGCCTTGAGTTCGACGATCGGCCACAGGTACTGCGAGGCCTGCATTTCGGGATAGTCGTAGTTGATTTTGCGCAGCAGCGCAGCACGCGCGGCTTCGAAATAGCGGAAATAATTCCCGTGCCATACCACCTGCATGAGATCCACATCCTGGAACGGCACCTCGATCTCGACCTGTGCCGCGAGCCGCGCCTCGCCCACCGCCGGCTACCCGTACAGCGTCCAGCGGCGCGCGCCGATGGCGGCGCATAACTGCCGCAGATCCGCCTCCAGCGGCCGGTCTTCCTCGACGTAGGCGCACACGTCAAGCACGTCGTCGAGCATCTCGAGCATGACGGCCGGCATGTGCCGCGGCGCACGGTTGCCACGGCGCCGGCGGATCTCCATCGCCTGGGCCGCGGCGGCCAGACACGCCGCCGCCACCTGTTCGACGAGCGTCAGCACGCGCAGCGCATCACGCGCCGCGATCGTGCCCATGCTCACCTTGTCCTGGTTGTGGCATTCGGTGGAACGCGAGAACACGCTCGCCGGCATGCTGAGCTTCAGCGCTTCCGCGGTCCAGGCGGAGACCGCGATCTGCACGGCCTTGAAACCGTGATTGAGGCTGGCGCGCGCCTCGCTCGCGCCCGACAGGTTGCTCGGCAGGCCGTTGTTGAAACGCGTATCCACGAGCAGCGCCAGCTGGCGATCCAGCAGATCCGCGATGTTGGCCACGGCGTTTTTCAGGCTGTCGGCCACGAATGCGATGTGGCCGCCGTAAAAATGTCCGCCGTGGTAAATCTCGCCGCTCTCCGGGTCCACGATGGGATTGTCGTTGGCGCTGTTCAGCTCGTTCTCGATGTCGCGCTGCATCCAGCCGAGCGCGTCGGCCAGCACTCCGATCACGTGCGGCGCGCAGCGGATGGAATAACGCTCCTGGATGCGCAGTGGGCTGTCGTGGCTGGTGGCGCCCATGTCGGCAAATATCCACGCCGCGATCTGCTGCTGACCTGAGTGCGGCTTGACCGCGAACAGGCCGGGGGCGAAATGTTTGGGATCGCTGCCGAGCGCAATGCCCACCATGGCGGTGATGCGCGTGGTGAGGTGCATGAGATATTCGGCGCGTTCCCAGGCGAGACAGGCGAGCGCGGTCATGACCGCGGTGCCGTTCATAAGCGCCAGGCCTTCCTTGGGCATGAGCGTGAGCGGCGCGAGCTGCGCAGCGTGCAGTGCCTGTGCGGCGGTGCACACTTTGCCCTGGTAGCGGACTTCGCGCTCCCCGATCATGGCCGCCGCCACGTAGGACAGCGGCGTCAGGTCGCCGCTCGCGCCCACCGAACCTTCCTCGGGAATCAGCGGTGCGATGCGCTGCTGGATCAGGGACGCAAGCTGCGTCAACACTTCCGGGCGCACGCCGGAGAAACCCATGGCCAGGGAGTTGAGCCGCGTCGCCATGATGGCGAGGGTGGTCGGCTCGTCGAAATGCGCGCCCAGGCCACAGCCGTGGTAGCGCACGAGATGCACGGGCAATTGCTGCAGCACCGGCGTCGGTACGGACACGGTGCAGGAATCCCCGTAGCCCGTGGTTACGCCGTAAACCTGCGTACCTGACGCAATGCAGTCCGCCAGCACCTTGGCGCCGCGCCGGATGCGCTGCTGAAATGCCGGGCTGGAATCCAGCGCCACAGGCGTGCCGCGGGCCACGGCGCAGACCTCGCGCAGCGCGAGGCGCCGGGCGCCGACCGTCACGGGGGTCTCAAACGGGTAGCTTGCCAGGTTGCGCATGGGTCTCGGTTGGCTGGCGGTGGCCGCGGGCTGGCGTCGGCAGGCTTTCGCCGCCGGCCCAGAAATCAAAAAAGTTGTACCACTGTAACGGAAAACGGCCGGCATAATCGGCGAGGCGCGCCGCATAGCGGCCGGCCCAGGCTTGCGCCGCGGCCGCGCGCCCCCGGCGCGGCAGCCGGATGCGCGCAGCAAAGGGCTCGAAGTACAACCGATACCCCGGGCCTTGGCGCAGGCAGAACATCAGGTACACCGGGCACTCCAGCACGTGCGCCAGCACATACGGACCGAGTGCAAAGCGTGCCGGCCGGCCGAGGAACGGGGCACTGACCACCGGACTGTCGGGGGTGACCGGCGTGCGGTCGCCGACGATCACCACCACTTCGCCGGTCGCGATTCTTTCCCGCAGCAGCAGCGCGGTTTCCGGACCGATGCGATCCACTTCCAGCAGGCGCGCGCCATAGTCCGCACTGGTTTCGGTCAATGCGGCGCCGAGTTTGCGCGCATTGCCGGAATACACCAGGGCGTTGATACGCAATCCGGCTACGCGCATGCCGAGCGCGCGTGCCGCTTCGATGTTGCCGAGATGCGCACTCAAGAGCAGCACGCCGCGTCCCGGGGCCAGTGCGGCCTGCAACTGCGGCAGCCCGGGAAAGTCCACCTGCACGCGCGCGGGATCGCGCCAGGCGGCGACCTTGTCGAGGGTGCACTCGGAAAAATTCAGGAAATGCCGGAAGCTCCGTGCCGGAGCGCCCGCGGCTGCGAGGAACGCACGCGACGCGCGGCGCGCGGGTGCGTGCGTGACGAAGAAATACGCGGTCACCGGATACAGCACCGCCAGCGTCAACCGCCGGCCGAGCGCGCGGTCGAGGAAGCCGAGCAAACGCAGTCCGCCGAGACTGCCACGTTCGCCGATGCGTGCCCAGTGGCGCGCGCGACGCCGCGCACGATTGCGCCGCAGCAGCGCGGAGATGCGTGGCAGCATGCCGAGGAACAGGCGCAGGTGCAGCCAGGCCATGCGCGCGTTGTCGCGCAGCATGCGGAAATGCGAGATGCCGTCCGCGGGATAGTGCACGCGCGTGGGCAGGAACAGGCTTTCGGTGCCCGCCCAGTACAGACGCGTCATGATGTCGGTGTCGAAATCCATGCGCGCGCCGAGGCGCGCGCGTGCCGCCAGTGCCAGGCTTGGAGCTAGCGGATACACGCGTAGTCCGCACATCGAGTCGCGCAGCGTGAACGACAGCGTGTGCAGCCACACGAGTGCATGCGTGAGGTAACGGCTGTAGAAGCGTACCGCCGGCACACTCGCGTCGTAACGTGGCAATCCCGACACCAGATGTTGCGGATGGCGCTCGGCTAGTGCTAGCAGCGCCGGGAGTTCGGCCAAGTCGTGCTGACCGTCGGCATCGACGCACAGGGCATGGGTAAAGCCGCATTCACCGGCGTGCGTCATGCCGGTCATGGCTGCGACTCCCTTGCCGCAGTTGCGTGCCAGCGTCAGGCATTCGACCTGGGGATCGTGGGCGGTGATTGCTGCAAGCGCCTGTTTGGTGAGCGCATCGCTGCCGTCGTCCACCAGGATTACCGGCAAGCCGTGGGCGCGCAGTGCCGCGACGATCGCGGCGAGACTCGCATGGTGATTGAACACCGGGATGACCGCGCAGGTGTTGAAACTCATGCGCGCCTCCGGAAATCCAGTACGCCGCTCGCGTAGCTCTGCTCGGCGTCGCGGTACTCGTAACGCAGGCGCGCGCCGTCCGCGGCGCGCGTCAGCCGCAGCATGAGCTGTGCGCCCGGAAGAATCGGGCGCTTGAATTTCACCTGCTCAAGGCCAGGCTGTGTCGGAGTACCGGCGTACAGCTCCGCGGCGTAATACACGGCCCAGGCGATTTGCGCCACTCCCGGGAGGATCGGATGCCCGGGGAAGTGGCCTTCAAACCAGGAATTGTCCTCCTCCACCCGGAGCTCGAGTTCGGTGCCGCCGGCTTCCGTGCGCCTCGCGAGGACGGTGGGCAGGCCGTTCATGCGCGCCGCGCGAACAGTTGTTGCAGGTTTGCGTGCTCGATCTTGCCCATGTCGTTGTCCGGCAGCGCTTCCGGAAACCGCCACTTGCGCGGCAGCAGCACCGGCTCGTAACTGCGGCGCAGCCAGTTGCGCAGCTCGCGGCTGGTCGGGAGTTTGCCGTTGGCGGCCAGCTGCCTGCGGCCGGCGGCATTCAGGATCACCACCGCACCGATGCTGCGGCGCGGGCCGGCGAGCAGCAGCAGGCGCACGTTTTCCACCCACGCGTGCGCCATGAGGCGCGTGCGCATTTCGCTCAGCGACACGCGCTTGTCCTCGAGTTTCACCACGTCATCCGCGCGGCCCAGAAGCACCAGACGGCCGTCGTCGTGGCGGCGCGCAAGATCGCCGGTAGCCATCCAGCCGGACTGCCAGGTGAATCCGGACTTGACCCACAGGCGCATGCCGGCTGGTTCCTCTCGCAGTTCGGTTTGCACACCGGGCAGCAGCCGCCAGTAGGGACGCTCGGCGCTGCCTGACCAGACGCGCCACGCGACGCCGCCGGTTTCGGTGCTGCCGTAAATCTCGATGGGAGCGTGTCCCCAGTCGCGCTGCAGACGTTCGGCAAAAGGATCGGCGAGCGGCGCGCCCGAGCTGAACACCGCGGCCACCTGGGCCGCGGGCGGCAATTCCGCCGGCGCGGCGATGCGCTGCAGAAAGGCCGGACTGCTGACGATCACGCAGCGGTGTTGCGCGGCCCAGCGGCGCAACTCCGCAGCCTGCACGCAGGTGTGGGTCACGAAGGTGCGTCCCGCCAGCAGCGGCCACAACACGCGCACCAGAGTGCCGTACAGGTGGTAGTGCGGAATGGTGCCGAGCACCAGCGCGTCGCCGAGCTGTTCGCCCCATTGCTGCTCAAGGGCCGCGACTTCGCGGCGCAGTTGCCCGAAAGCCTTGAGCACGCATTTCGGCATGCCCGAGGAGCCGGAGGTGTAACACTCTATGCACACGTCATCATCCGGCAGGCTGGCCGTGGCGTCGCCAGCCGGCGGTGCGTCGCCGATCGCGAGCGTGGTGAATTCCGTGAACTCCCCCGGCCGGTCCGTAAGCACCGCACCCACGTGCGCCCCGCTGGCGGTGATACTGCCGGCCTGCGGTGCCTGCGGCACCACACAAATGCGCCCGGTCTGGGCCAGCGCCAGCATCCCGGCCGCGAACCAGCCGCTGTCTTCGCACACCAGCGCGACGCGCTGCGCCGGCTGCGATGCGAGCGCCGCACGCAAGCCGTGCACGCGCCGCCAGAACGCGGTTTGATCCAGAGCACCGTGCTCGCTGATGGCCACCGGGCGCGTGGGGATGACGTTGCGCATGTGCGTCTGCGGAATGCAGCGCCGTTCAGGTGCTGCGTTGCGATTCGATGAACTTGGCCAGGTTTGCCACCGAGTGGAAATGCTGGCGCGTATCCGCGGAGCTGGCATCGAGTTTGACGTGGTACTTCTTCTGCACCGCGACCCCAAGTTCCAGCGCGTCTATCGAATCGAGCCCCAAGCCGTCGCCGAACAGCGGCGCCTGCGGATCAATGTCCGCCGGGGTCACGTCCTCAAGATCGAGCGAGGTGATGATAAGCTGCTTCAGTTCTTCGATCAGGTTGTTCATGGGCTGCCAGTTGCTGCTTGAAGAAATTCTCCAAATTGTGGTTCAGGCGGCGCGCGGCCGCCGCGTGCGGCAAGCCCGGCGGCACGCCGAGGGCATTCAGCGTCTGCGGCGGGTAAAACTTTACCAGCAAGCGCCACGGCCGGTGCGGCGCCCGGTGCCAGGGCGTGCTCTTGAACAGCGCCGGCGGGTCGCAGCAGATCAACACCGGCAGAATCTGGCAGCCGCTGCGCACCGCCACTTGGGCGGCGCCGCGCCGGAAGTGCCAAGGCTGCCCGGGCTCGGTGCGCGTGCCTTCCGGAAACATCACCAGCGTGCGGCTGTGCTGCAGGGCTTGTACGCACTCAGCGATCAGGCGTTCGGGATCGGCATTGCTGATGTAGCCGGCGGCCGTGACGAAGCGCCGGTACAGGGGATTGTGCAGCATCGCGCCTTTCACCACGCAATCCGCCTGCGGCAGCAGCGCGAGCAGCGCCACCATGTCGAGGTACATCGGGTGCGTGGCAATCAGCAGTTTGCCCGCGGCGTGCTCCAGCCATTCGCGGCCCTGCACCTCCACGCGTCCCAGGCCCAGACCGCCAATGCCGGCGAGCAACATCCGGAACGAACCGCTCACCACACGGCGCACGCGGCGTTGGCGCCGCGCCGCATTGCCGGGCCAGAGTTGCAGGAGCGGCAGCAGGGTGAAGCTGGCGATGAGGCTCAGGCCTCCGTAGATCGCAATGCACAGGCCGGTCCCGAGCGCGCGGCGCCAACAATCAAGCCTGGTCAGCACGTGTGCTCCTTTCCAGTCGCCAGCATTGATCTGCGCCGATGATCATGCTCGGGGTGTGCTGCGCAAGGAAGCGCAGCAATGCGACTTCCGGATTTTCCGCCGCGGGTTGGGCGGAGGGGATCAACCGGCAACTCTCGCGTTCCGGTGTGGCGGGTTCGAGTAGCAGCGAGACGGAAAACGGCTGGTGTTGCACGCCGCGTCCCGGAGCCGTGTCGTAGGGGGGCGGCAGGTTCTGGTCGGCGTAGCACATCACGACGTGCTCCGCGCCCACGCTCGCCTGGCAGGCCGCTTCCAGCAAACCCATGCCGAGCGAGTCACGGCCGGCGGCCACCGCCGTGCTAGCACTGTGATCGCCGCGCGCGATCGAACACAGACCGGTAGTGCCGTTGTGCACCGATACGCTGAAGACCGCGGGCGACAAGGGTTCGTCGTGGGCGAGCGCGGCCAGCAATTCCAGCGTGCGCGCCAGTGAGCCGTCGCGGGAAGCGAATACGAATTGCGCTGCGTCCAGCCCATCAAGGCATGGCCAGGCGGTGTGCAATGCCATACGTCCCAGCCGGTCGAGGCGGCGACGCAGCAGTGCCGGCAACTGACTCACGTCCGGCTGCGTGTCCGCAGTGCCGGGCACTCTGCCTGCAAGCCATGCGTCCCAGTCGGCCGCGGATTCAACACCCGGCGCCCAGGCGTGCCAGCGGCTGACGGCGAAACCTCCGATGTTTTCCCCAGTTTGCTGCATGCCGTGACAGATTTCGAATGCCGCCTCGTGATTCGGGCCAAGCGTGCGGCTGCCGAGCATTCTAGTCTGCGCTTCTTGCAGCGTGCAAGCGCGCTTGCGCCGGAGAAAATGAATTCACTGATATTCCGCTGCACAAGCCAGTACGCTTCCAGCACGCAGACGATACAGGAAGGGGACGGTGACCAGCACGCCGAGCGCGGCACCCGCGACGACATCCAGC
>JAGXAZ010000130.1 GCA_018971365.1 Gammaproteobacteria bacterium
ATCGCATCAATGGAAAATTTCTGCGATGCCAGACCCCTGGCATTCTGCGATACCTTGCTGTACAACGCGTCGTCGTGCGCCAGTGTTCTTGCGGCGTTCGCAAACATCACGACGTCGTCTTGGCGGCACAGTATACCGGTAGCACCATCGGCGACGATCTCCGGCATCGAGGATGCCTGTACGGCGATGACCGGCAACCCGCACGCCATCGCTTCCGCCGCGACAAGGCCGAAGCCTTCGCTGCGCGAAGGGAATAACAACGCATCAGCATCGTGCATTGCTGCGATCACGGCATCGTCGCTTTTCAACCTGCCGATATCATGCATGTTGTCCGGCCAGTCTCGCTTGTCATGCTCGGCCGTTTTGCCGCCGGTATAACGTAGCTCAAACCTGTTACCGAGTTCACGCATGATCGGTGCCAGCAGATCCACGCCTTTCAGCTTCTTCCAGCTTCCCAAGTACAACAGTCGGAATGGTTCTTCGGCGCGGCGTAGTCGCTTTCCCGGCCGGTATCGGTCGGTATCAATGCCGTTGTAGATGACCTGTATCGGCATATTCACCAAGGTTTGCATGGCGGTATCTGCCACAAAGCGGCTGACCGCCACGACACAGTCGGCCCGATGCAGCACACGGCGTTCGTTGGGCGCGATCCAGAATCGATGGTACGCGGCGCGGGCAATTCCCTTGTAGGCCCTTGCATCAGCGTGGTGTACGGCATGATGTATGGTCGCGACCACAGGCAAGGTTCTTGGCAGAAAGCGTGAATGCAACCAAGTGTTGATCTGCACAACATTGGCCCAGACCGGAGGTGTTGGAATGGGGACGGTCCATGGTGCGTACTCCGCGTGCGGCGGCAGCCAGGTGATTTCAGCGCGGATGCCGTGCTTGATCAGGCCGTTGGCTAGCCGCTCGGTAAATACATCGGCACCTGTTCCAGCACGCACGGCCGGAAGCCAAACTGCAGGCTCTCGCCTGGCGTTCATGCGGATTTTCTGTCGAGGCGGTAAATCACGGCAGGAATAACCGGCGCAATGGCATCAACAGTTCATCGGGCGTGTTGTCCAGCAGGCGTTCAATCTTCACGGCCTTCCTGTCGCGCGACCAACGCTCGAGCACGGCATGCGGCAGACGTTCCAGGCTGTGTGTGTTCATATCTGCGTACATTCAGAGTAGTTGCGGGACAACGTGCTCCAGCTGTGCGACGATTTGTACACCGAATTCCGGCCAGGCGAATTGCCGCGCAAACTCAATGCTGCTGGCACGCAATGCATTGCGACCCGCGAGGATACGCAATACGCTGTCTGCAAAAGTCGCATAGTCACCAGGCACAACGAGGCGGCCCGATGTGCCGTCCGCCACCGCATCCACAACACCGCCGGTGGCGAAGGCCACGGTCGGAAGGCCGTGCGCTGCGGCTTCCACGGCTACCATGCCGAACCCTTCCGGATCACCCCCTATTTCCCGCACCGGGAACACATGCACATCCGCAGCCGCATATATCTCCCCTAGTTCGTCATAGTCGGTGATCACGCCAAGGAAGCGGACGTGCCCGGCCACGCCCGCGGCGGCGGCCGCTGCGATGATGCTTTCCGGCGTTTGCGCTTTGGCGTGCAATGCCTGTCGGGGTGAATCGCCGACTATCAGCAATACTGCGTCGGGAGAGCACGCTACGATGCGCGGCAGGCAATGGGCAACGAATTCTCTCAGTCCTTTGCGATCAGTGAGTCTGCCCACAGACAAAAGTACGGGTTTGTCCCCAAGCGCATGCCGCAGCCGAAAATCATGCACGCGCTGTGGATTTATCTTCGGGTCCGGCAGCGTGACTCCCGGATGCACGATGCCGATGCGCTCAGGCGATACACCAATTGTGCGGCAAAATTCCGCCGTAGCACGGCTGTTGGCGATGACGCGCTGCATGTGCCTGATTGCCGGCAGCCACAGCGCACGGTAAATCACGTTCTTGGCCGCGACATCCAGCCCGTGTACGTACACGGCTGTGTGTGCATTGCAGCAGCGTGCAGCCGAGCGCGCCAGCGGGGCGGTCAGCCCGCTTCCTGCGATTACCACATCGGGCTGCCAATGTTCGGCTGCGCGCCGCGCCAGTTGACGCGCACGCACAAGGTACCGGACCAGCGGTTTCAGCGGGGCCTCGAGGAGCCGCACGTTTTTTGGCACCAATGCGGCGGATCCGACCGGACCGACGACTTGCACTTCGGCAAACTTTGCCAGCTCATCCGCCATGTGCCAATTCAGGCGCTCCATCCCGCCCACCAATGGCGGCAGGTTGCGGGTAATCAGAAGGATGCGCGTCACCGACCTGCTGTCCGTGCGTCAGCTCTTATTGGCGCGGATAAACAACAGGTTGGTAATCTGTTCGGATATCAGGCCGATGAGGAATACCAGCACGGCTGTGACAAACAGCAGCGCGCTCATGACGGTGAAATGATGGGTCGAAATAAAGGTGTAGATGTACCACGCCAATCCAAGCAGAAAGAACACGATGCTGATCGGGAGGAATATCTTGAGCGGGGAATACAGGGTTGCGACCTTGAAAATTATGAGCAGGAAGCGCACGCCATCGTGCAGCGGCCGGATGTGGCTTTTGCCGATGCGCTTTGCGGCGGCAATCGGAATATAAGCGATACTGTAACCGGCGCGGAAAAACGCCATGGTGCTGGTCGTAGGATATGAAAAAGTGTTAGGCAGCAGATGCAGGAATTCCCTGAAGCGTTCCGCCCTGGCTGCGCGAAATCCGGATGTCAGGTCCTGGATGCGGTGCCCAACCATCCAGCTTGCCAGCAAGTTGTAAATGCGATTCGCAAAACCGCGCCCCAACGAAGCTTGGGAGCCGCGGGTGCGCGCTCCGACCACCATGTCAAAGCCATGGTCGAGACATTCCAGCAGACGGGCGACATCATCCGGATTATGCTGGCCGTCGGCATCCATGAACACCAGAACGTCACCGCTGGCAGCGCGCGCCCCGGATTTGACTGCCGCACCATTGCCCATGGAATAGGGGTGGCGGATGACCCGCGCACCGCATTCGGTTGAGACTTTGGCGGTGGCGTCCGTGGAGCCGTCATCCACCACCAGCAGTTCGGCTTGCGGATAGAGATTGCGCAGGCTGCCCAGCACGCCCGGCAGAGCCACGGCTTCATCTTTGGCGGGCAGGATGATGCTGAGTGACGGAATTCGCTTTGACATGGAATTTGCTCGGTCCCCGAACCGCGCGGCACTATAGCATTGTCAATCACCGCTCGCAGCGGCCGGCGCCGACGGACGGGTGGTCGCTTCGGGTGTGCCCTTGAGGTCATCAATCTGCTTTTGCAGGTTGGCAATGGTTATGCGCAGATCGCCCAACCGGTTGAGCGCGCGGACTTTCTGCAAGTCGCGTTCCGCCCGGTGTGGATCCTGCAGCGCAATATCCAGGATTACCACGTTGATACGGTATTGGGGCTCGGACGGTACGGCGTCGGCAGCCTGTTGCATGAGGCGGCGGCTTTTGGCCAGGTTCTTGTGCGGCCCATGGCCGAGGAAATTCCCGTAATCGGTGAGAATGTTGGCATAGGTGCCCGGGATCTCACGCAGCCGCGGGTTTGCCAGGGCGGCATCGAACAGGGATTGCAGTTCGGCAGATTTGAAATGACAGTTGTCGGCGTTCTGGCACTGCACCAGCGCCACCAGCCCCTGCTGATCGGACGCTGAAATGGGGCGGGTGCGCAGGCGCTGCGCCATGTGGGCAAAATTTGCGGGGTCGGTATTTCCGGAAGTCTGAGCTTCAAGCAGAGCGAGCGCGGCGCCCGCTATGATGCCGGAATTGGGCAGGTCCGCCGAATGCCGCAGCGCTTCGATGGCCGCCGGCAACAGTTTGTTTTCTCCCGCCAGGACCTCATTGGTCAGCGCTTCGCCGAGTGCATACGTGGCGTAGGGCGAACGCGGATGATTGGCCGCCTGCACCTGGACCAGCGACAGCGTGCTGCGCCAGATATAGGCGCGCATGCCGGTAAGCGCGCCAAAGGTGAGTGTGAATGCGACCAGAATACCCGCGCGCAGCGACGTATTGAGGTAACGCGAGGGCTCAGTGAGGATGAAACCGAATACCGCGACGAGCACGCCCATGTCTGCGAGGTAGTTGCGGTGCTCGAAGGCGATCTCCAGCGGAAATACCGTGGACTCCAGCAACTGGCCGGTGAAAAACCAGAGGATGCCGAAACAGACCCAAGGCCGTTTGTTGCGGCTGATTGCGGCCGCCACGAGCAGTGCCACGAGGCCGAGGGTGGACAGCAGCGTGGTGACCGGTGCCAGCAGGCCGTGGGAGAGCGGGATGTCATCGTGGTACAGGCCCAGATCCGGCAGGCGCGGGAACAGCGTCCAGCGGATGTAGTCCCACACGACGCGCGACTCGGTCAGCAGCCGTTCGCCGAGGGTGTAATCCCGGCTGGCATAGCTGAAGGCCAGGCCATGATGCGCGATGAAGAGCCAGATCATGCCGATGACCAGCGGCAGCGCCAGAAATACCAGATAAAAAATCCACAGCCCGTAGCGTGACAGGACCTTTACGGGCGTGCCCGGGTCTGCTGGCTGAATGGCAAAGCGGAACACGCAGAATTCCAGGACCAGCAGATAGACCGGCAACAGCACGGCGGTCTCTTTGCTGGCGAACGCCAGCAGCCCGGCGACGGCGGTACCCGCGTAAATCCACCACCAGCCAGCGTGCCCGGACAACAGCCGCAACCGGCCGTGGCAATACAGCACGCAGCCCAGCAGAATGAAGAGCGAACACAAGCTGGTTTCGCGCTGCACAACGTATAGCACGGCGGTGAGGTTCAGCGGATGCAGCAGCCACGCGCCGGCGCACAACAGGGGCAACCAGCGTGCTGCGGCGGCTGATGCGATGGCTCCGGTCCGGTGCCAGTAACCAAACACCTGTCGCAGGAGGACTAAAAACAGCAGCCCGCACAGCAAATGAATGGCCAGGTTCACGGCCTTGAAACCCGCGGGGTGCAGCCCGCCGAAATAGATGTTCAGCGCAAACGACAGCGAGCTGAGCGGCCGTCGCGTGGGCCCGGCATCGGAAGACAACGCTGCGTGCATGAGCTGATCCCAGCGCAGGCTGTGAATGGCCAGTGCATGGTTTTGCACGATGTTGGTGATGTCATCGAAAACGAAGGGTCCGCGCAGGCCCGGGAAATACGCCGCCACCGTCAGGATCAGGATTCCTGCAATGACGGCGTAGGTGTATATCCGGCGCGTGACCATGCGAAAGTATTCTTTTAAATGGTGCCGGGAAGCCTTGAGTTACCCAAGATTGGCGGATAGGGGGTACAAGCGGCATTTACGAGTGGTCATG
>JAGXAZ010000131.1 GCA_018971365.1 Gammaproteobacteria bacterium
GATTATACGAATAGAGCTTCGTGCTCTCGGCATCACGCATCGGTCGTTATTTCCAGACCTCGATGGATTAGCACGCGAGATAAATTCCGAGTTAAATGAAATTTAGTTCGCCGCATCGAATTTAATGTCCGTCAGCACCAAACTGATGGTGGCTTTGCCCGGTTCGGTCTGGCGCATCTGCACCGGCAGGAAATCGAGTTTCGGCGCCAGCCAGAAGGTGGTGACGCGGCCTTTTTTAGCGTCGTCGCGCGCGATTATCACGGTTTCATAAGTGCCCGCCGGGGTTTTGAGTTGAGCCTTACCCGCGTGCTTCATGGGGTAGCTGTGCAATTTTCCGTGGTCGAGGACGTGGTAAGTTTCCCGTAAATGTCCAGCTTTCATGTCCACGGACAGCGCCAGTTGCGCCAGTGCGCGGTCGTAGATGCCTTTTTCGATAGGAACGGTGTGGTGATTATTGCCGTCCGCTATGTAGGCGATATCCCTATTCCAATCGAAGCGGATGGATTGCGATCGGTCATGATCGTTGCCCGTGTGCGTGTAACTGTACAGAAGTGGCTGCAGCTGACCATCGGTGACAGTGAAATGGCTGATTTCGGTAATCACGTCGCTGAAGAACAAGGCGGCCAGGCCGGCGGCCTGTGTTACCGACTCGTAGGTGTAGATGCCATTCTTGCTTTTCGTCAGTGAAAACTGCGCGTTGCCGATGCGCAAATCATTGCGCCCGACGGAGTAGGTGGCGTGGTAGAGGGGAATGGTGGGGGCGGCGGCGGAGGCGGCCGTGTTTGCCGTCGTGAGCAGCAGGATCGTCATTCCCGCGAATGCGGGAATCCAGCGATATAAATATCTGGACCCCCGCTTTCGCGGGGGTGACGATTTCTTAGCGGTGTAGCTGAATTGGTTGTTGCTGTTCTTTTGATGGGTGCGGAAATCCCCCCTCTTTCGCACGCCGCTATCCTGCTGCGTTCGAAAGTCCAGGGCAGCCTTCCGTGGCTGCCCGCTCGGGTCTTCGCCCCTCGCCCCCCTTTTACAAAGGGGGGATACACTTGGGTCGGCGTTACAGTCGCCGGCGCATTGCCCCCTCGCCACCCTTTTACAAAGGGGGGATTTGTTTTGGTCCGTATCGCGATTAGCGGGCGGTTGTGCCCTTGCCCCCGTTTGGAAAAGGGGAGGCGCGCTGCGCGCGGGGAGATTTTGTGTTGAAGCGTTCGTTTGACCAATGGTCACGCAATGTCCTCGTTGACTCCAAAAACCCGCGGGCCGGCCATAGGTTGACCATCGAATAGTATGCGGCTGCCGTCGAGTTTGATCCGGCCTTCGGCCAGCCAGCGCACAACCAGCGGATAGAGAGCATGTTCGCGTTCGCGCACGCGTGCCGCCAAGCTGGTTTCGCTATCGTCAGGCTTTACCGGCACCTTGGCCTGGGCGATCACCGGTCCGCCGTCCAGTTCCTCGGTGACAAAGTGCACGCTGCAACCGTGTTCGTGTTCGCCCGCGGCCAGTGCGCGCCGGTGAGTGTGCAGGCCGCGGTATTTGGGCAACAACGCGGGATGAATGTTCAACAGCCGGCCGCGGAAGTGGCGCACGAATTCGTCGCTCAGCACGCGCATGAAACCTGCGAGCAGGATCAACTCGGGTGCGTGACGCTCGATAAGAATGCGCAGCGTCGCATCGTAGTCTTCGCGCGCAGTGCCGCTGGTGGCAAGCAGCGCGTGTATCGGCACCTGCGCGGCTGCGGCACGCCGCAGGCCGTGGGCGCCAGCGCGATTGCTGATTACCACGCACACTTCGGCAGGCAAGGTGCCGCTGGCACAGGCATCGAGAATCGCCTGAAGATTGCTGCCTTCGCCGGAAATCAGCACCGCCAGTTTGGTGCGCAGCACAGTCTCGGCCGCGGCCATCAGGAGATGGTGACGCCCGTGCCGCCGGTACGCACTTCCCCGATGCGCCAGGCCGGTTCGTCTGCGAGTTTCAGCCAGGCGAGGGTGCGTTCCGCATCCGCGGACGCAACGCACAGTGCCATGCCCAGCCCCATGTTGAAGGTACGGTACATCTCTTGCCTGGCGATATTGCCTTCATGTTGCAGCCACTTGAAAATCTCGGGCTGCGGCCATGATTTGGCATCGAGCGCCACGCTCAAGCCTTCGGGAATGACACGCGGCACGTTTTCCAGCAGGCCCCCGCCGGTAATGTGCGCGAGCGCGTGCACCGGGATTTTCTGCATCAGGGCCAGCAGGGTTTTCACGTAAATGCGCGTGGGTGCGAGCAGCACATCAATCAGCGCACGGCCGTCAATGCGCTGCTCGAACCCGGCGCCACTCCGTTGCAATACCTTGCGGATCAGCGAATAACCGTTGGCATGCGGGCCGGAAGAGGCGAGGCCAATCACTGCGTCGCCTGCCTTGACCGCACGGCCGTCAATGATTTTGCTTTTCTCCACCACGCCCACGGCGAAGCCCGCAAGGTCGTAATCCTCACCCTGGTACATGCCGGGCAGTTCCGCGGTTTCGCCGCCGACCAGCGCGCAGCCGGCCAGTTCGCAGCCGCGCGCGATGCCGGTGATTACGGATTGCGCAATGTCCACGTCGAGCTTGCCGCTCGCATAATAATCCAGGAAAAACAGCGGCTCGGCGCCCGAGACCACGATGTCGTTGACGCACATCGCGACCAGATCAATGCCGATACTGTCGTGGCGTTTGGTTTCGATGGCAAGTTTCAACTTGGTACCGACACCGTCGGTCCCGGATACCAGCACCGGTTCGCGGTAGCCCTTGGGGATTTCCACCAGCGCGCCGAAGCCGCCGATACCGCCCAACACTTCGGGGCGGCGGGTGCGCGCCGCGGCCGGTGCAATGCGCTCCACCAGCGCGTCGCCAGCATCAATATCCACGCCCGCGTCGCGGTAAGTGAGTGGCCTTTTTGACATCCCGGAAGCTTCCCGCAAGCTGGAGGCGAGCACGGCTCGCCGGACAATGCTGTAAGCCTGTATATTCTACACGTGGGCGGCCGCCGCTCGGGGCGGGGCTGACGTTTCCAGCATGGAGAAACCGGTGAGTCGAGTGCGTGTGGGGTTTGGCGGTTTACTGATCGGCCTGTTGCTGTGTGCGAATTTGACAGCACATGCCGCCATCGTCACGGATCTGTATGAAGCCAGCGTGCCGGTGCCGGATCAATCCGCTGGTGCACGTAATGTGGCACTGCAGCAGGCGCTGGCGGCGGTGCTGGTAAAAGTCACCGGTGAGCGCAGCGCGGGCGGCGTGCCGGCACTTGCCAGTCTCCTGCAGAATCCCTCGCAGTTCCTGCAGCAGTACCGTTACGAACAGGCGCCGGGTGCCAACGGTACTCCGGCGCTGACCTATTATGATTTGACGCGCGTGGGCACGCCGGCCATCCCGCTTACCGGGCTGCTGCTGTCGGCGCGCTTCGATCCCGAGGTGGTGGACCAGGCCGTGCGCGCCGCGCATGAACCGCTCTGGGGCCGGGAACGGCCAGCGACTTTGGTGTGGATCGCATTCCAGGACGGCAGCAATGTCAGCATCGTGTCCGCGTCCGGCAATTCCGCCATCGTTCAGGCCATGAACAGCGCTGCACAGCAGCGCGGTGTGACATTGATGTTCCCGGCGATGGACGCCGTGGACCAGCAGGCTATCGGCATCCCCGACATTACCGAGGACAACACCGCGCGCATTCAGCAGGCTTCGCAGCGTTATAAACCGGATGCCACGCTGATTGGCAGTATTTATATGACTACGCCCGGGCAGTATGCAGCACGCTGGCAGCTGACCGTGGGCAATCAAACTGCATCCTGGACAACGCCGCCAAACAATTTGACGAGTGTCGCGGCCGACGGTGTGCAGACCGCGGCTGACAATTACGCCAAATGGTTTGCATTGGCTGCGGATGCCGTGGGCCAGGACGGCGTGACGCTCAGCGTCACCGGCATCAGCGGCGTGGATGCCTACGCCAAGGTGCTGGCGTATCTCGGTAAGCTCACGCCGGTGAAATCGGTGCAGGTAACGCGGGTGGACAACCACACCGTGTATTTCAGCCTCGATACCCGCGGGAGTCTCGCCAACCTGCAGCAAGCGGTGCTGCTCGGCGATTTGCTCAAGACCGCGGCGCCGGCCGCAGCCAGTGCCAATCCGCCGTCCGCGACCCTGCTGCAATTCCAGTATGCGCCGTGAACGCCCGCTGGATACCCAATGCCATCAGTGTCACGCGCATGCTGCTGGTGTTGCCTGCGGCCTGGAGCATCGTGCGTCGCCAGGATGAAGCCGCATTGACCCTGATCATCATTGCCGGCGTGAGTGACGCCCTGGACGGCTTTCTGGCCAAGCGCTTTGACTGGGTGACGCGTGCCGGTGCGATTCTGGATCCGCTCGCCGACAAGCTGTTCGTGGCCGGGAGTTTCCTCGCCGCCACCTGGACGGGACTGGTGCCGGCGTGGATCACGGTGATCGTGATTGCGCGCGATGTGGTGATCGTGGCCGGTGCGGCCGTGTATCACTGGCAGGTGGGCGATTTCCGTCCGCAACCCAGCGTGCTCAGCAAGGTAAACACGCTTTTGCAGTTGTTGCTGGTGCTGGCGGCGGTGATCCAGCATTACCTGCACATCGTGCCGCGCGGCGTGTTGCCGGCGCTGGTGGTGGCGGTGGCGCTGAGCACACTCACCAGCGGCGTGGATTATTTCTTCCGCTGGGGATGGCGCCTGGCGCGTGCGTCCCACAGGAAAGCGGCATGAGCGCGGCGCAGAAACTCTGGGCACTGGCGCTGCTGGTAATTGCCGCGTTACTACTGCATTTTCTGCGGCCGGTGCTGGTGCCGTTTTTTGCGAGTTTCATTCTCGCGTACCTGGGCTATCCGCTGGTGGACCGGTTGCAGCGCTGGAAGTTCCCGCGCACCGTGGCGGTGCTGGCGGTGTTCCTGCTGACCTTCATCGCGCTCGGCCTGATCCTGGTGCTGGTGATTCCCATGGGCATCCGGGAAATCGTGGCGCTGTTTGCGCACGCCCCGGAAGTCGCGGCTTGGTTCCAGGCGCACGTGCTGCCATGGCTGGTCGTGCATTTCGGTATCCAGCCCGGCGCACTCCAACCTTCGAAACTCATGGACCTGGTGAGTGCCAATTTCGAGTCCGCCGGCAAGCTGGCCGGTCGGGTGCTGGCGACGGTGTCGAGCTCCGCGGCCGCGGTTTTCGAATTCTTCATCAACCTGATTCTGAT
>JAGXAZ010000132.1 GCA_018971365.1 Gammaproteobacteria bacterium
ATGAAAGGTACGCCGGAGTTTCCGCAGTGCGGCTTTTCGGCGCGCACGGCGCAGATACTCAAAAGCCTGGGTGTGGAATTCGGCCACGTGAACGTGCTGGCCGATCCCGAAGTGCGCGCCAATCTGCCGAAATACTCCAACTGGCCGACTTTCCCGCAGCTCTTCGTCAAGGGTGAACTGGTGGGTGGCTGCGATATCACCGCGGAGATGTTTGAATCAGGGGAACTCCGAAAATTGCTCGATGAGAATGGTATCAAGCATTCATAATGCCAAGGTCGGTGGGTCGGGCTTGCCCTGGGTTACAAAATTCAGCATACATCGCTGCTTGCACCCTCGAAGCACCCAAGCCGGTCCACGTTTAATCCAAAGCGGTCAGCGGAGATATACCCTGATTCATGTAGTGGATTGCAGAAGAAGCCAGCCGCCGGCAGCAGCGAAAGCCAATCCTGCCAGGCGCGATATCAGCACACTGAAAGGTAACAGCTTTTCCACGAGCACGAAACCGGCAATCGCCGCAATCCAAAGGACATTCATCACGCCACCGACAAACAAGAGCGCCATCAGCATCCCGCAGCAACCAACGCAGTACGCACCATGCCGCAAGCCAAGCAGCAATGAGCCCCGTATGGAATGCGGCAAGCCGCCTTGCTTCTGAATGAAGGTGAACGGCGCCTGGCACTGCTTCAGGCATACTTTCTTCAGCGACGTCCATTGATAGGTGCCTGCTGCGATCAGGACAACGCCTCCGAATACGCTGCTGGCGCTGGCCATCTTCGGATCGAGTAGGGCGGCGCGTTCAAGCGCCCACTGCGCAGCAGTCGCGGTGAGTGAAAATCCCGTCCACGCCAACAAGTAGCCCGTCACAAACCAGCCAGTCGCGGCGAACGGCTTTCCCTGCCTTGCGGCTTGCCGGCCGACTTGTGCGTGGATGAGAATCATCGGCGCTGCCGACGGTATCATCATGCCCACCATCATGACGAGCCACATGCCAAAAACCAGCAGAAACTCGAACCAGTGCCAAGGCATCCACACCGGCGCCATAAGGCCAATGCCGGCCGGAATCATCCTGAAACCGGCCATCGCCATGCCATCCATGCGCATGCTGGCTGCTAGCCACAGCAGGTAGCTCCAGGCCAGTGCCGTGATTATGGCGAGCGCGCTCATGACGATGAGGCGATCGCGTCGCAGCACGACTTCGAGCATCGCGCTGGCCATGACGGATCAGTTGATGACGCCGGTTCCGGCAATATGCAGTTTGGCAAAATGCGCGTGTGAGTCGGCAAGGTTCAGCTTGATTGCGCCGGATGTCTTTGCCCAGCCGCGTCCGGCCTCGGCTATTCGATATTCGAAGCCGTTCGGCATGTCGATTCGCGCCCGATGTTCCTGCTTGGTGACCGGATTGAGGATGGGTTCACCGCGCGCTTCGATGACTCCGGGAACTACGAAGCGCGCTTTGCGCGCGGTCACATCTATTTCGAGTTCAATATTCTCGAACACCGGGTCGTAGACCTTTTCCACCATTGAAAGATAGACTTGAAAGAACGTCGCCCCCGGCTCGGTGTCCTGTCCGCTCATGATGCGCAATATCGCATCGCGCTGGGCGGGCGTCGCACGTTTGTCTACCACGGGAACTGCTTCGCCATGACCCTCGTGGATCGGGCCTGGCCAGCGGAATACACCGCCAAATTTGAGGCCATCGAGCCGTGTATCGCCGTGGTTACCCCGGTCAACCGCGATGCCAACTACCGCGTGGCAGTGCCCCCGGGTAGGTAGCGCATTGAACTGACACGGGCAACCATATGCACAACTGCAGTGGGAAAAATTTCGCCCCTCGAGCATCCATGCGGTCGTAATCATCACAGCCTCCTATTCCCCCGACGCTCATTTGTAGCTGAGCCTTGGGGCCAAGTCAAGCCCATTGTTTGTAGCGGCTTGTGCCTTGAAAACATTGCGACCCGCTGACAAGGCCGTCCGGAGCGCGAGTGTTGAATGAAGCTTCCCGGACTCTGGCGCAAAAATACCGAGTCCAGGTTCGGATAATCATGTCAGCGGGCGGTCGCGGACAGATAGATTCCGTGGAACCGGTTGACGATCTCGCAGAACAGATCCGCGGTTTTCTCGGCGTCGTAGCTGGCGGAGTGTGCGGCCGATGCATCCCACGGCAGGTTCAAGGCTTCCACGGCGCGCGCCAGCACGGTTTGGCCGACGGCCACGCCGCCGAGGGTGGCGGTGTCGAAGCTGGAGAAGGGGTGAAAGGGATTGCGTTTGATCCCGCTGCGTGACACCGCGGCATTGAGGAAACCCAAATCAAAGAATGCATTGTGGCCCACGAGAATGGCGCGGGTGCAGTCGTATTGTTGCAGCGCCTCACCTACCGCGCGGAACACGCGTTGCAGCGCGTCGCGCTCCGGAATCGCGGGCCGCAGCGGATGCCAGGGATCGATGCCGTTGACTTCGAGCGCGGCCGGATCGATGTTCGCGCCCTCGAAGGGCTGCACGTGATAGCTGTGGGTGGCGCCGCGACGGAGGCGGCCATCCGCGTCCATCTCGACGAGCACGGCGGCGATCTCCAGCAATGCATCGCGCCGGGCATCGAAGCCGCCGGTTTCCACGTCCACCACGACCGGCAGGAAGCCGCGGAAACGCTGCGAAAACCGCTGCGGAGCGGAGGCGTCGTTCATGAATGCGGCAACCTGCAGGCGAAGGCGTGGATTAATCGGCGAGAGACCAGCTCACGGCTTCGCCGGCTCGCAGTGGTACGACCTGGTGATCACCGAAGGCATAGGCTTCCGGTACCGTCCAGGATTTCTTCACCAAGGCAATTCTATCGCGATTGCGCGGCAACCCGTAAAAATCCGCACCGTGGAAGGCGGCGAAGGCTTCGAGTTTGTCCAGTGCGCCCGCCTGTTCAAAGGCTTCCGCATACAGTTCGATGGCAGCGTGCGCGTTGAAGATGCCGGCGCATCCACAGGCGCTTTCCTTCAGGTGCCTCGCATGCGGTGCGCTGTCGGTGCCGAGGAAGAATTTGGGATTGCCGCTGATGGCCGCGCGGGTCAGCGCTTCCCGGTCGCGCTCGCGTTTGAGTACCGGCAGGCAGTAATAGTGCGGCTGGATTCCATCGCGCAACAACGCGTTGCGGTTGTAGAGCAGATGCTGTGGGGTGAGCGTGGCGGCCAGATTTTTGCCCGCGCCGAGCACGAAATCCACCGCCACGCGCGAGGTGATGTGTTCGAACACGACCTTGAGCGTTGGCAGTCGCCGCAGGAGCGGCGCGAGTACGCGCTCGATGAATACCGGCTCGCGGTCGAATACGTCCACCGCGGGATCGATCACTTCGCCGTGTACCAGCAGCGGTATGCCCAGTTCCGCCATTTTTTCCAGTGTCGCGTCGCAATGACGGATGTCAGTGACGCCGGCTTCGGAGTGGGTGGTGGCGCCCGCGGGGTAGAGCTTCACGCCGTAGATATGTCCGCTGGCCCTGGCTTGGGCAATCTCATCCGGAGGTAAATCGTCGGTAAGGTACAGCGTCATGAGCGGCTGGAACTTTGCGTGCCTTGGGAGCGAGTTGACGATCCGCGCACGATACGCGAAGGCGGCGGCCGTGGTTGTAACCGGGGGGTTAAGGTTTGGCATGACGATGGCACGGGCGAAGCGCCGGGCGCTGTGCGCGACGACGTCGCGCAGCACCGGGCCGTCGCGCAGGTGCAGATGGAAATCGTCCGGGCGCGTGATGTTGAGTGATGCACTCATTGGATGGGTCGTTCCGATTTGCAGGCGGCGGTATAATACTCGGGCTCAGGCTCGTTGCCCTGCAGGCAATCGCAGTTCCAGGATGGTTCCGCCGCGATGATATAGGGCTTTCCCCACGGGCGGAAGGCGCGAGTCGCGAATCAACCCGCTGAGCGCCGTGTTATCTTGAACGTGGTGGGAAATTCCATGGCCAACGACGTCGCCAATGCCCGCGATCCCGACCCGCAGGAAACTCGCGAGTGGCTGGACGCACTTGCCTCGGTGCTGGAAGTCGAGGGCGCAGGGCGCGCACATTTCCTCATCGAGCAGTTGATTGACCAGGCGCGCCGCTCCGGCGCCCATCTGCCCTATAGCCCCAACACCGCCTACGTCAACACCATTCCGCTGGCGCACGAACCGCCCTATCCCGGCAACCGCGAGCTGGAAAAACGCATCGAGGCCTACCTGCGCTGGAACGCCGCAGCGATGGTGGTGCATGCGAACAAGGCCAACAGCGGCATCGGTGGGCACTTGGCGAGTTACGCGTCCATCGGCACCCTGTTTGAAGTGGGGTTCAATCATTTCTGGCGAGCGCCGTACGACGGTCTGCCGGGCGATCTCGTGTACTTCCAGGGCCATTCCTCACCGGGCGTATATGCGCGCTCCTACCTCGAAGGCCGATTCGACGAAGAGCAGTTGTTCAACTTCCGCCGCGAGGTCGAGAAGCGTGGGTTGTCGTCCTACCCGCATCCGTGGCTGATGCGCGATTACTGGCAGTTTCCGAGCGTATCCATGGGCCTGGGTCCGATCATGGCGGTCTATCAGGCACGCCTCATGCGCTACCTGGAGCACCGCGGTTTCCTCAAACCCTCGGACTGCAAGGTGTGGTGCTTCATCGGCGACGGAGAAGTGGACGAGCCGGAGACGCTGGCCGCCACGCCGCTCGCGGTGCGCGAGCACCTGGACAACCTCATATTCGTCATCAACTGCAATCTGCAACGGCTCGACGGCCCGGTACGCGGCAACGGCAAGATCATTCAGGAGCTGGAAGCGCATTTCCTGGGTGCGGGCTGGAACGTCATCAAGGTGTTGTGGGGGTCGCGCTGGGACGAGTTGTTCATGCGCGACAAGCACGGGCTGCTGCCCAAGCTCATGATGGAGTGCGTGGACGGCGAATACCAGGACTACAAGTCCAAGGACGGCAAGTTCGTGCGCGAGAAGTTCTTCGGCAAGTATCCCGAACTGCTGGAGATGGTCGCCAACATGAGTGACGAGGAAATCTGGCGCCTCAATCGCGGCG
>JAGXAZ010000133.1 GCA_018971365.1 Gammaproteobacteria bacterium
GGGAGTTGATGAGCATGGCCGAAGCCTACAAGCTGGTGGACCACGTCTATGACGTCGTGGTGGTGGGTGCGGGCGGCGCAGGCTTGCGTGCCAGCGTGGGGCTGGCGGAAGCCGGCCTGTCCACGGCCAACATCACCAAGGTCTATCCCACGCGCAGTCACACGGTGGCGGCGCAGGGCGGCATCGCCGCCACCCTCGGCAACATGGGCGAAGACGACTGGCGCTGGCACATGTACGACACCGTCAAGGGCGGGGATTACCTCGGTGACCAGGATGCCATCGAGTACATGACGCGCGAAGCGGTGTCGGCGGTGATTGAGCTCGAACATTACGGCGTGCCGTTTTCACGCACCGAGGAAGGCCGGATTTATCAGCGTCCCTTCGGCGGCATGACCACGCATTTCGGCGAGGGTACCGCGCATCGCACGTGCGCGGCGGCCGACCGCACGGGTCATGCGATGTTGCACAGCCTGTATCAACAAAGTTTGAAACATCACGTCGAGTTCTACTACGAATATTTTGCCATTGACCTGTTGATGGAGAATGGCGCCTGCCGGGGCGTGATCGCCTGGGATCTGGCCACCGGCACCTTGCACCGCTTCCTCGCGCAACAGACCATCTTGGCTACCGGCGGATACGGGCGCGCGTATTTTTCCTGCACCTCGGCGCACACCTGCACCGGCGACGGCAACGGCATGGTGTTGCGCGCGGGCTTGCCGCTCGAAGACATGGAGTTCGTGCAATTCCATCCCACCGGGATTTATGGCGCCGGTTGTCTGATTACCGAGGGCGCGCGCGGCGAGGGCGGTTATCTCACCAATTCCGGCGGCGAGCGCTTCATGGAGCGTTACGCGCCGCACGCCAAGGACCTGGCTTCGCGCGACGTGGTATCGCGCGCCATCACCCTCGAAGTCCGTGAAGGCCGCGGCGTAGGCGCGGAAAAAGATCACGTGTTCCTGAATCTCATGCACCTGGGTCCGGACGTGCTGCATGCGCGCCTGCCGGGGATTTCGGAGACCGCGCGCATCTTTGCCGGCGTGGATGTCACCCGGCAGCCGATACCGGTGCTGCCCACGGCGCATTACGACATGGGCGGAATCCCCACGAATCATCACGGCGAGGCCCTGACTCTGAAGGACGGCAATCCGGACGCGGAAATTCCCGGACTCATGGCGGTGGGCGAGGCGGCGTGCGTGTCGGTGCACGGCGCCAACCGCCTGGGTTCGAACTCGCTGCTGGATCTCGTGGTGTTCGGGCGTGCCGCGGCCAAGCGCTGTGCCGCCAAGGTCAAGCCGGGTGAAACCCCGCGCAGGGCGCCGAAGGAATCCAGCGACCGGATTCTGCAGCGCTTCGACAGATTGCGACACGCGCAGGGATCGGAACCCACGGCCGATATCCGCCTGCGCATGCAAAAGGTAATGCAGTCCGATGCCGCGGTGTTCCGCACCGCCCAGGCCCTGGAGCAGGGGCGCAAGAGACTTGCGGACGTGGCGCAGTCATTCGAGAAAGTGCGCGTCAGCGACCGTTCATTGATCTGGAATTCCGACCTGGTGGAAACTCTGGAGCTGGCCAACCTGCTGGGCTGTGCCACGGTCACCATGGCGAGCGCCATCAATCGCACCGAAAGCCGCGGCGCGCACGCGCGCGAGGATTTTCCCGAACGCGACGACAAGAACTGGATGAAACATACCCTGGCCTGGCTGGACGACCAGGGCCGGGCGAAACTCGATTACCGCCCGGTGCACAGCTATACGCTCACCCGGGACGTTGAAACCTTCCCGCCCAAGAAGCGGGTTTACTGACCCGGTTTGCCCATTGCGGAATACACCTTGCCCGGAAATTCCCGGGTCCAGCCGGCCTCGATTTGGTGGCCGCCGCAAGGCGCCTGAGAATATCCGGCACGTGCTTACAATCAGCCGCCGGGAGATCATCCATGCATGAGATCTCCGGCTCCGCTGGCAGTGCAGAAGAGGGCGAGCCGGAAAAAGAAATTCGTCCAGTGGACGAATTTCCCGGCGAGCGCCCGGACATGGAAGTCCGGGCTGACCAGCCTACCAGGGATGGGTCATAGCGCATGAATGAGATTTCCCGGCTCCGCTGGCCGTGCAGAAGAGGGCGAAGCAGGTGTATTTATTGGATAGCCGGTGGCTGTCCTATCCCGCTGAGCGCCATGCCATGGATGGCAGGGCCGGCCGATGTACCTGGGATGGGTCGTGACACATGAACGAGATCTCCAGACTGCGTTGGCAATGTCGCCGCGGTATGAAAGAACTGGACGTGCTGCTGGAACGCTTTTTGCAGGAGCATTTCAGCCATGCACCGGCCACGGAACAGCAGGCCTTCGCCGATTTGCTTTGTCTGCCGGATCCGGTGCTGCTGAGTTACATCATGGGCCGGGAGCTGCCGGGCAACCAGGAGCAACGCCGTGTCATTGCCAGCCTACGGCGAACCTCTCGAACTTAATATCCGGCCGTCGCGCCAGGTGGCCAGCCTGCTGCTGGCCATCCATCTCACCGCGGCGGTGGTGATTGCGCAGTTGCCCATGGCGCTGACGAGCCGGCTGGCAATCCTGGCGGCGATCCTGGCGAGCCTCATCTGGAGTGGTGTGATGTTCTGGCGGCGCACGCCGAAGAAGCTGTTGTGGTCGCGTGAACAGGGCTGGCGCATCACGGATCGCCGCGGCATCACCCACGATCTGGATCTGCTGCCGCAAGCGTACCTTGGCAACTGGATGATGGTCGCGCATTTTCAGACATCCCGAGGCAAGCGCCGTGCCGTGATGCTGGCCCGCGACAGTTGCAGTGCGGACGGTTTGCGCCGATTGCGGGTCATGCTGCGTTACGGAACGCCGAAGCACTAAGAGCATCTGACCAGGCGAACGCCCGTGATAAATTTCCCTGCGCGCCACGTGCCCCCACCTTTGCAAAGGCGAGTGAGGGGGTAATTTTGTGCGCTCGGGTGGCGATTTCGCTATATATCGTTAGACGCTTTAAGAGTTGATTCTCGTGCGTGACGCGCGCCGCATCGGCAGAGCATGGCCAGCCTGCATTCCAATGCGTGCAAGCGCTTAACGCATCCAGTTCACGGCCTGTTTGGCCGCCGCAAAATTCGGCGGCACCAGCACGGTGCTCTGCGGTATGCGCGTATTGTCAGGTTCGGGATAATCCAGCGTGTAATGCAGGCCGCGGCTTTCCTTGCGCGCCATCGCCGACAGGATGATGAGCCGGGCTACCTGTTCGAGATTGCGCAGCTCGATCAGATCGCCGGTGATGCGGAAGTTGCCGTAATACTCCGCGATCTCGTGCAGCAGCAGTTCGGTGCGGCTCAAGGCGCGTTGCAGGCGTTTGTCGGTGCGCACGATGCCGACGTAGTCCCACATGAAATGCCGCAGCTCACTCCAGTTGTGCGACACCACGACTTCTTCGTCGGAATCCGTCACGCGGCTCTCGTCCCATTTGGGCAGTTTGCCCGGCAGGTCGGTGTGCCCGGCGGCTGTGATGTCCGCGGCGGCGGCGGCGCCGAACACGATGCATTCCAGCAAGGAGTTGGACGCCATGCGATTGGCACCGTGCAATCCGGTGCACGCGACTTCCCCGACGGCATACAGCCCCGGCAGATCGGTGCGCGCGTGCAAGTCGGTGAGCACGCCGCCGCAGGTGTAGTGCGCGGCGGGCACCACCGGGATCGGGTCTTTGGCCATGTCGTAGCCGTACTCCAGGCAGCGCGCGTAAATGGTCGGGAAGTGTTCCTGAATGAATTCCCTGGGCCGATGGCTGATGTCGAGCAGCACGTGGTCGGAACCCAGGCGTTTCATCTCGTGGTCGATGGCGCGCGCTACGATATCGCGCGGCGCAAGTTCGGCGCGCGCATCGAATTTGTGCATGAAGGGTGTACCGTTCGGGAGCAGCAGCTTGCCGCCCTCGCCGCGCACTGCCTCGCTGATCAGGAAGGATTTGGCGGCCGGATGGAACAGGCAAGTGGGGTGGAACTGCATGAATTCCATGTTGGCCACACGGCAGCCGGCGCGCCACGCCATGGCGATGCCGTCGCCGCTGGAACTGTCGGGATTGGTGCTGTAGAGATAGGCCTTGTTGGCACCGCCGGTCGCAAGCACCACGTGGCGTGCGCCCACGGTGCGCACGTGCTGCGTACGACGTTCGAGCAGATAGGCGCCGTAGCAGCGCGCATCCGGCTCGCCGAGCTTGGCGGCAGTGATCAAATCTACAGCGATGTGGTGCTCCAGCAGCGTGATATTCGCACGCGCACGCACCAGCTTCTCGAGCGTGGTTTCGATCTCGCGGCCAGTGGCGTCGTCGGCGTGCACCACGCGCCGGTGGCTGTGCCCGCCCTCGCGCGTCAGATGATAGGCGTCCGGGTCGTACGCGTCGTGAGCGCGGGTGAAGCGCACGCCTTGCGCGATCAGCCAGCGGATGCACTCCGGTCCCTGCGCGACGACAAAACGCACGGTCTGCGGGTCGCACAGGCCGGCACCGGCGTTGAGCGTATCCGCGACGTGGGATTCGAGCGAGTCGGCCTTATCCAGCACCGCCGAGATGCCGCCTTGGGCATAGAGCGTACTGCCTTCCTGCAGCGGCCCCTTGGAGACCAGGGCAACGCGGCAACTCGCCGGCAGACGCAGCGCCAGGCTCAGGCCGGCGGCGCCGCTGCCAAGAATGAGCACGTCGTAGCTGGCCGCCTGTTGCATGCAATCGGCCCCTCTTCAAGGCTGCTAGAATGGCCGCCGGGTGCCGGGGGACGCGAAATATACCCGTCCCGGCCGATTTTGGCGAACTATCCAGCCTCCCATTTGTCTATGAGACGAGCGCATGCATAACCCCAAGCCGGTGGTCACGCTCCAGCCGGGCCGGACCGATACCGACCAGATGCTTGTGGCTCGGGTGCAGCGCGGTGACAAGTCGGCCTTCGATGTACTGGTGCGCAAGTATCAGCACAAGATCGTCAAGCTGG
>JAGXAZ010000134.1 GCA_018971365.1 Gammaproteobacteria bacterium
CGGTGGGCTTGTAAGCGCGCATGGTCATGCGTTTCGGTTATCGTCTGCCGCTTGCGGGGGGATTGGGGCTGGCCGCCGCAGGCTTGCTGCTGTTCGCGCGCGCACCTCTGGACGGAAACTTTATCCTGGACGTGCTGCCCGGCATGCTGCTGCTCGGCATCGGCGCGGGCATCGCGTTCAATCCGGTGCTGATGGCCGCGATGAACGACGTCGCGCCGGAAGAATCGGGCCTTGCGTCCGGGATCGTGAACACCGCGTTCATGATGGGCGGCGCGTTGGGCCTGGCGGTATTGGCGAGCATTGCCAGCGCGCGAACGTCCGGTCTGTTGTCGTCCGGTCATGCCCAGCTGGCAGCGCTCAACGGCGGCTATCACCTGGCGTTCTTTGCCGGCGCCTGCTTTGCGGCGCTCGCGGCAGGGGTAGGCGCAATCTGGCTGCATGGCCGGACCGCGATCACGCCACGGAATGCGGAACCCGTCGAACCGTAAGCGGTCGGAAGTGCGTCTTCGGCCAGCAACTTACGCGCGGCGCACGTCCGCGATGTCAATCACCGCCTGCTGTTCCACCAGTTCGCGCAGCGTGCCGTTGCCGAGCGCGGTTTCAATCGCGTGGTCCAGACGGTTGACCACGGTGTCCACGGCCGGCACGCCCTTGAGGTAGGAATCCACGTCCTCCGCGCCCGAGGGATTCAAGCGCATGGCGTTGACGATGTCCTGCAGCGTGATGGTGCCCATGTCGCGCCCGGGTACATAGCGGCGGATGCGGCCGGAAATCAGCATCAGCAGCCCGTTTTCGCGCAGCCGTCCCAGCACATCCAGCACCGATTCCGTGGGCACGCGCAGGCGTCGCGCCAGTTCCTCGCGCGACCACGGCTGTTTGCTGTCGTGGTAGCTGCGGCCGATGAGATACATGATGTGCAGTGCCAGGCGCTCGAGCGTGCGGCCGCCCACGTCTTCGCGGCCGCGGCGCCGCACCAGTTCCGGATTCTGCACATAGAACGCCACCTGCGCACCCACGAACAGGATCACCCAGCACAGGTAAATCCACGCCATGAACATCACCAGGATGGCGAAGCCCGAATAGATGAGCGTGAGACGTGTGGACGAAACCGTGAGTGCTGCGAACGCCCAGCCGGCGAATTCCCACAGGATGCCGGCGAAGATGCCGCCGTAGAGCGCGGAGCGGAACCGCACGTGGGTGTGGGGCACAAACGCATAAATGAAGGTGAACGCGACGATCACCATCAGATAGGGCACGACCTTGGTGGCGAACAGCATCAGGTGACCGGTACCACCGAGTGCCACGATCTGCTCCATCACCGTGTGGCTGCTGACCGTGGCGGTGATGCCGAAGGCCGCGACCACCAGCAGCGGCCCGATGAGAATCACGCCCAGATAATGGCTGAAGCGCTCGCCCAGGGTGCGCACTTCGCGTACCTGCCACACATGGTTCAGGCCGGATTCGACCTTCTGCACCAGCGCCACCACCGCGTACAGCAGTACCAGCAGGCCGATGATGCCGAGAACGCCGGCGCGCACGTGATCCACGAAGTTGATGATGCGCCCGGTAAGCAACTCGCCCTTTTCCCCGAGCGGCGCCAGAAATTCGAACAGCAGAGGTTCCAGATTTTCCTGTACGCCCAGACCCTTGAGCACCGCGAACACGAACGCCAGCAGCGGCACGATCGCCAGCAGCGAGGTGTACACCAGGCTCATGGCGCGCAGCGTGATGTCTCCGCCGGCGAAATCCTGCACCAGCACCTGCAGCATGCGCAGCCAGAAGATCAGCATGCGTTTGTGCGCCGGCATGGCGCGCAGGTCGCTTTGCCAGATGTAGCCGTCAAACGTGTGGGCGATGCGTTTCAGCACGCGCGTGTTCCGACATCCAGGGAACTCAATTCTAGCTGCATTCGCGCTGCCGTCACGGGTCACGGCTCCAGGCTGAGCGGCGCTTCATCGAGCTGTGCTAGCTGCTCGCGCAGGTTCTGGATGTGCTCTTCCCAGTAGCGTGGGGCGTTGAACCAGGGGAAGGCGCGCGGGAAGGCGGGATCGCTCCAACGGCGTGCGACCCAGGCGGCGTAGTGCAGCATGCGCAGCGCCCGCAACGCCTCGATCAGCCACAGCTCCGCCGCATTGAACTCTGCAAACTGGAGATATCCTTCGAGGATGTGGCCGAGCTGCTGTTCCATTTCGGCGCGGCTGCCGGCAAGCAGCATCCACAGATCCTGCACGGCCGGGCCGGTGGCACAATCGTCGAGGTCCACGAAATGCGGACCTTTATCGGTCCACAGCAAGTTGCCGGGATGACAGTCACCATGTAGCCGGATGTGCGCAAAATCGCCGCTGCGTTCGAAACTGCGCTGCACCGAGGTCAACAGCAAGTCACTCACTTCGCGATAGCGCGGCCCGAGTTCCGGCGGCAGGAATCCGCTTTGCAGAACGAATTCCCGCGGTGCACGGCCCAGCGTTTCAATGTCAATCTGCGGACGGTGCTGAAAATGCCTGGCCGCGCCGACTGCGTGGATGCGGCCCAGGAAACGTCCCAGCCATTCCAGTTGGTCCGGCCGTTCCAGGTCCGGCGCCCGCCCGCCCTGGCGCGGGAACAATGCGAACCGATAACCCGCATGATGGAAAAGCGTCGCGCCGTTCACATCCGCCAGTGGCGCGACCACCGGGATTTCCACGTCGGTCAGTTCCCGACTGAAAGCGTGCTCTTCCAGAATGGCCGCATCGGACCAGCGGCCCGGACGATAGAACTTGGAAATCAGCGGCGCATTGTCCTCGATGCCTACCTGATAGACGCGGTTCTCGTAACTGTTGAGCGCGAGCAGCCGGCCGTCGCTCAGCCGGCCGGTGGACTCGACCGCCGCCAAAATCACATCGGGCGTCAGGCCCTGATAGGGTGTGGCGGTGGCGGATTCAATCATGAACGCAGTGTAGCGGAAGGCTGCTGCATATCGCATTCATTTCATGGAATTCGGGCGCAAGCCGGGATGAGCCTGGCGTTTCGATGTTCTTGATTGTGGGAGACTCTATGTCTCGGTGCACGCGAGGCGTGGGGCCCAGGTAGTGTTATGTTTGAGCAAGGCGAAGGCGACGCGGGCGAGTTTGCGAGCCAAGGCAACCAGGGCTTGGATCTTGGACAAGCACGATTGAGACACTGTTGATAGCAGGCAGCCGTGACAAGCGGGCTCACGCGCGGCCTGCATTGCGGCGAGGAACAACAGACGGCGCAGCTCCGGGCCGCCTTGATTGCTCAGGCGTTGGCGGCCGTGATAACGGCCCGACTCGTGCACCTGCACATCGAGGCCGAGGAAGGCAATGAAGGCATCGCTGGAGCGGAAGGGGCCGCCCTGAAAACCCGCGGTCAAGGCGCTGGCGGTGAGCGTCCCGAGGCCATTGATGGTTTGACAACGCAGGGCTTCGTTCGCCCACCCGGCCTGCGGCAACAGCCGATGCAGGCGCTGTAGTTGGGTATAGCCCGCCGCGGGCGGAGCCCACGCCCGCAATTCGGCCCGTTCGAGGCTGAGATGGCGCAGAATTAGGCGGGCATCGCTCGCGTCGGTCTTGGCCCGTGCGCCCAGGCTGTCCCGGTAGCGGTTGAGCTGCAAACCGTTCAACACATACGGCATGTGACCGCGCTGATGGGCCGCCTCGAGCAGCGTCAGATGAAAGGTATTGGTGGCTTCCAGCCCTCCACATACCGCACCGGCGAGCCCGGCGGCAATCGCCGTAGGCTCATTCGCCACCCGTTCCAGGGCGGGCCACCACCGATTCCGCCTGCCTGACATCGACTCCGATCAGCAGCGGTTCGACCCGCGTTGCCATACTCCGGCCTTCCGCACTGGAGTGAATCACTTGTGTCGGCTCACCCGGACGCGCGCTTGCCTTAATCGTCGGTCGGGTCATCCCGCCGATAGATTCCACATAGGCGTTGTGGTGAGGGGCGGGATGATCTCTCCCACGATCTGTACCCTAGGGTCCGATGCGACGGTAGTCCCTCCACCCCGACAAGTCCGCTCAGACTCATCGAGGGTAATCATACAAGCGACCGTCCGCGCCGCGATTCAGAAGCATCGCGGCGTATAACGCCGCTCCCACAGTTCGCAAGAATCGTGGCTGTAATCCGCTCGTGCTCCAACATCAGGATGGCGCAGCGTTCCGGCAATATTTCGAAATGCGGTTCACCGGGCCACGCCATGCGTCGTCGGTACAGCGCGCATGACTTGGATCAGTCAGTCGTGGTGCTGCAGTTAATCCTGGTAGTCCTCGTTTCCGGGCGTGGGCACCGGTTTCAGCTTTGCGATCGCCACCGGGTTCTCGAACCTCAATGTGTAGAAGCCGCCATGGCTGGACGTGACCCAGAGGTAGAGCCGGCCATGCCGCCACACAAAGCGGCTGTGCGCCTTCGACCACGCAAAGTTGATCGGGGCACTGACCCGCTGGAAGCTGTTCAACAGTGAGCCCGGATCGATCTCGGTCGGAACCGGCGGCGCCGGGCCCACGAAATACGCAATTTCCCGCGGCCTCTCCGGATTGTGAATGTCGAACACCCGTATGCCTGCCTGATGACTGGAACAGGCGAGCAGCGTCGCATCGCGGGGATTGTCGAAGGTACAGTCGTGCACGCTGTAGCCGTAGCCGCCCATTGTGGCGGTGATGTCATTCTCCGTGAGCTGGCAGTTCTTCGGGTCATCCACGCCGATCATGAGCTGGGCCACTAGTCTGGGCTTTTCGAGGTCGCTGATATCTATGAGTCTCTCGAATCCACTGGGTGGCAGCCCCGCCTGACAGGCGGCGATTGCGCTTTGGGGATAGCTGCATCCACCTGATCCGCACTCGTCGCCGACACCGAGATACGGTTTTCCGTGGATGAACGCCAAGTCGGGCTCGATGGCGATGGTGCCGTTCACCCAATACAGCGAACTGATGACCTTGATGA
>JAGXAZ010000016.1 GCA_018971365.1 Gammaproteobacteria bacterium
ACGTCGCATGCGAACCCTTGAATCGTGAGAAATGACCTTGTCGTTGGGCTGAGGGACATGGGAGTTGTCTCCTGAGGCTCATTATCAATTGGCGCGCTGGTTCTGGCGCATATGCTGCAAGTTGTGGTTACCTGTCATCGAGGGCGCCGAAACCTTGTGCCTCTGAGGCGGCGGAGTCGGCTGTTGAATATCGGAGCAACGAAGGGTTGGACACCCTCTATCTATTGGCGCTGCTGGCAGGCGAGGACCGCGAAGGGTAGACTTCGGCTCATGAACGCGCGCGTGGACCAACTGCTGACTGATGCCTTGGGCCTTCCGGCGGACGAAAGGTCGGCTCTCGTGGTGGCGCTGCTCGACAGTTTGGAAGGGAGTGCCGACGCCTCGATATCCGATGCCTGGCGCAAGGAACTCCGGCAACGCAGGCAAGCACTGCGGGAGGGAGCGCTCAAACCTGCGCCTTGGGCGGATGCACGAGCGCGGCTGAGCAGGCTTTGACGCGCTTTGTTGTTGAAATTCTGTCTCCGGCCGAGGCAGAGATCCGCGAAGCATTTCTTTGGTATTTCGAGCGAAGTCCACTTGCTGCGAGTGCATTCCGCAGCGAAGCGCTCGAAGCCATTGATGCACTCGGCGATTCTGCCGACAGGTGGCCCGCCGACGAGGACGACATTCGGCACCACTTCTTGCGCCACTTTCCCTACACCGTACACTACATGCTTGAGCGTGATGTCGCGACGGTGCTTGCGGTCGGCCACCAACGGCGAATGCCTGGGTACTGGCGACAACGCTGACATGTAGCTCCATAAGTGCGACCTTATCGAGGCCGCAGAACACTTGAGCTCGAAGTCGACGGCGAAGTACGGGATTGGCATCCATGTCTCACGCCGTTACTTGTATTTCCGGTGCCCAAGTTTAGGTGTAACTGCAAGGGCTTGAAACTCCCGGCTTGCGCCGAACGATGCGCGCATTTGTCCAAATGCAAAGGCCTATCGGGTCGCGTCCTTCAGGCGCCGCCAGGTAAGCGTGCGGACCACGGGCGTTCCATCCGCCGCCGTGGTCTCGAGTTTTATAAGCAGCGTATCGCCGCGAACCTCCATCGCCCGGGACAGCACCATGCCCACGTTCCCCGGTGACAGGGACCCCATGAGCTGTTGCGTAACTACGCCGGTAGTGTCGTCAATGCTGTAGGTTCCGAAGTACGCGTCGTAGCCGCCTTGTGCCTGTGTGTTGTTCCTGGCATTGCTTGGGCCCGAGGGCGCGACGTTTGTGCGATCTCTTTTCATGAACTGGGCGGAGAAATGCCCGGTGTGATCATAGATCAGCAATGCCACGGGATATTCACCGAGCAACGGATCGGGATGCCGCGACCCGTCAAGCGTGAGGTCAATACGCGACTGCAACAACCACGTTCCCGGGAGATCGTTGGAGAGACTCATGTGATTCGGCCTGACACCTGAACTACGCCGCGCCGCGAAATGCTTTCGGCTTGAATGAACAGGCACGTGCCACGCAAGGACGCCGGATCATCGTTTCTCCTCCATCAGGCCGACCAGATTGCCGTCCGGATCTTTGAGGAAGCCGGTCCAGAGTTCATGGTCAGGCATCCTTGCGGTGAGTGCGGGCGCACGTTCGCTTGTGGCGCCACGCGTAACCAGGGCCGCGTGCGTGGCGACTATATCCGAAACCGCAAAATACAGAATGGAATTGTGACCAATGGAGCCTGTGCCCTGCGGAGTGGTGAGCATCAGGCGTACACCACCCGCATCCAGGAATGCCAGATCGGGACCGGCGCTGAAAAGAAAGGGGATGCCGAGAACGTCGCGATAGAACTTCAGGGCAGCCTCAACGCTGCTGACGGTCACGGCAATCTGACGGATCGAGGAGAGCTTCGGGTCCTTGCTCATAGTCAGCCTCCGAGCATGCTGTGGCGCCTAACACAGCGCGTCTAAGCTACCGTTTGTGGACGTCGCAGGCAAGCCAAGGAACATTCGACCAATTCCGTTCGTACTGAGCCTGTCGAAGTACGTTCTGAGCCCGACGAAGGGTGCGTGCCGAATTGATGCTTGCAATTCAAAGTTTTTGCACCTGCCCTTCGACTGCGCTTCGCTACGCTCAGGGCGAACGAGTAGCAGCTTAGAGCTCTTCAAAACGATTAGCATTGCGTGTCTCGAGGTGGGCATCAGCATGCCTACCTGATCTGCACGATTGCAGTGATGGTGTCGCCCGCACGGATGTGCTCCTTCTTTCGCACCTCTGCCTTGATTGCAAAGAGATAACTCGTGGACTTGCTGTCGGGAAAGATGGAAGTCTTCCATTCCGTTTCCCCGATGCGCACCGTCACCGGTAAGGAGCCCCAAGCTGCTGCCTCGGCGCCGAACAGTTTCCTGATCTGGCTCGATTGCTTCGCCGACAGGTTCACAAAGTGCCAGGCGGCCTTGCCGGGGTACAACCACACTTTGGCTCGAACTTTATATTCAGCTCGCGCCATCGTGTTTTGTACCTGAACTCCGCGGCGAACCGCGAGTCGCTGCTGCCGCTGTGAGCGTTTCAGTTTGCGATCAATAGCCACTTCGCTACTGCCTGAATTTTGAATTCAACCACGTTAATGCGGGGAAAGAGTCAGGCAGCTCGTCCTTTTTGCGCTCTCATTCGCACCTTGAGCCGAACGACTGGCCGTGCAGGTTTGCGGCGTGCCACTTCCTTGAAGCCCGCGCGGTCGTACATGGATCTGGCGCCGAACCACATGGCATCGTCCCTGGATCGTCCTGCCTTGTCCACGGGATAGGCCTCGATGAGCGTGGCGCCGTGTTTGCGGGCGTAAGCGATTGCGCCCTGGAGCAGGGCGTGGCCCACACCCTGGCCGCGATACGCCAACGGCACGACAAAGCAGATGATGGACCAGACCGGTTTGTCGTCCACAGGCTTCATCACCGGTGAGCGCTTCAACCGGGCGAACTCCTCGCGCGGTGCGAGCGAAATCCAGCCGACCGGAATCTTGCCCTGATACGCGATGAGACCGGGTGTCCTGCCTTTGTCCACCAGAGTCTTGAGGTCGGCACGGTTGGCTTTGGCACGACTCCGATCCGGCCATGAGGGATATTGGGCTCCGCTGCGGCGGTAGGCCATGCACCAGCAGCTACGGGCTACCGAGCAGCCTCTGGCGTTGAAGACCGCTTCAAGATCCGGCCAGCGAGCCGGCGTGACAGGGAACACATTTATCTTCATGGGATGTGGTTTTGGTCCTTAAAACCCGAATTTAACGTCGGCAATCCGTGTAGCGGTTGAGAGTGTGCTGAAATGAATTGTCAGGCAGCTCCGGCATCAGAGGCCAAGCAAGAAGACCGGAGCCAGCGCTGCAAAATACCCCGCTGTTTGGAGCGCCAATACCCCGATTGCCTGCTTCGGTACCCGTGGCAACCATTTGATGGCAAAGAACGCCATGACCGGAAGCTGAGCCACCATGAGGATTTGCCACAGATGCGTGGCTGTTCCCTCGTCTGCTTCGCGAGCCGCGCCGAACAGGGCAATGTGGACAAGCACGACGGTTAGAGCCGCCAGTGACATTGCCAGCGGAATCAGCGCAGTGGGCCTCGCGAAAATGGATTTGCTCATGGATTACGGCTCAGATACTTAAACAACAGGGTTCCGGTTTCACGGCAAGACAGATCAGCCGTGCGGCGGCGGCAAGTCGTCGGATTTGCGGCAGCGTTGTTCGATGAAGCGGATGATTTCGCCGGCGATGTCGGTCTTGGTGGCGGTTTCGATGCCTTCGAGGCCCGGCGAGGAGTTTACTTCCAGCACCAGCGGTCCGTTGCTGGAGCGGATGATGTCCACGCCCGCGACGTTCAGGCCGATGATCTTGGTGGCCTTGAGCGCGATCTGGAGTTCGCGCGGCGTCATGCGTACCGCCTCGGCACTGCCGCCTTGGTGCAGGTTGGCGCGGAACTCGCCCTTGCGCGCCTGACGCTTCATGGCGGCTACCACTTTGCCGCCGATCACGAAACAGCGGATGTCGGTGCCGCGGGATTCCCGGATGAATTGCTGGACGAGGAAATGGGCGTCCAAGCCGCGGAACGCGTCAATCACGCTCTCGGCGGCCTGGCGGGTTTCGGTGAGCACCACGCCTTTGCCCTGTGCGCCTTCCACCAGTTTGATGATGACCGGTGCTTCGCCGACCAGCGCCATCAGGTCTTCGGTGTCGTCGGGCGAATGCGCAAACCCGGTGAGCGGCATGCCGATACCCTTGCGCGCCAGAAGTTGCAGTGCGCGCAGCTTGTCGCGCGCCCGGCCGATGGCCAGCGATTCGTTGAGCGGGAACACTCCGAGCATCTCAAACTGGCGCAGCACCGCCGTGGCGTAAAAGGTCACGGATTGGCCGATGCGCGGAATGATGGCGTCGAAGCCCTCAAGCTTGCGCCCCTTGTAATGGATTTCCGGCCGGTGCGCCGCGATGTTCATGTAGCAGCGCAGCGGGTCAATTACATACACATCGTGGCCGCGCTTCAGGCCGGCTTCCACCAGGCGCTTGGTGGAATACAGGCGCGTGTTGCGCGAGAGCACGGCGATCTTGAGGCGTTTCTTTTTCGCGGGCTTCATGATGATTTGCTCAGGTCGTGGAACGCGCGCGTTTTCTGCCGGTCAGATAGGAGGCGGCCGGATCCACCGTGAGCCGCGCGCGCATGGCGCTGCGGCCGATGAGCAGGCGGAAGCGCAGGCTGTCGCGGCGCGTGAGCGTCAGTTCCACCATCCAGGTAAACGTCCCGATGCATATCCGCGTCACGATTACCGGCCTTTTTTCGCGATGACCGCCGGAGTCCGTGACCCAGCGTTCGTCAGTGACCGGCGCCTCGCAGTAAATCTCCGGCCGGGTGCGACGTTGCAGCGGGTGCACGCCGAAGCGCACCCAGGGCTGGCCGTGGCGCTGCACCGGTTCCAGTGCGAAGGTGTGCAACGCCGAGGTGCGAGCGCCCGTGTCGATCTTGGCCTTGATGCGCTCAATGCCGAGTTCCGGCAATGCCGCCCATTCGCGCCAACCGACGGGAAGTGTTTGCGATTCTTGCCGTGCTTGCATGCGATACGTCGGTCGCGGCGCGGGCTGCCATAATATCATCGTCTTCCGCCGGTCCGCCGGGAGCCTTGCATGAGCACAAAATCTGACCAGCTTGTCGGGGTGTGCAGCGATCCGGCACAGGCGCGCTATGGCTTCGGCGACGGGCATCCTTTCGGCGCCGACCGCTTTGCGGCTTTCTGCCAGGAAATGCACGTGCGCGCGCTGGATACGCGCGTACAGCCGATTGCGGCGCGTGCCGCGAGCCGTGCAGAGCTTGAAAGTTTTCACAATGCGCACTATCTGGACTACGTGCGCACCAAGTGCGCCACGGGTGAGGGCTTTCTGGATGGCGGCGACACGCCGGCCGCCGCGCACATTCTGGAAGCGGCCGCATGGGTGGTGGGCGCAACCCTCAACGCCGTGGACGGCGTCATGCGCGGTGCGTGGCGGCGCGCGTTCGTGCCGATCGCGGGACTGCATCACGCCGGCCGCCAACATGCCGCCGGTTTCTGCGTGCTTAACGACATCGGCGTCGCCATTGAACAGCTGAGACGCGCGCACGGCCTGAAACGCATCGCTTACGTGGACATTGACGCGCATCACGGCGACGGCGTGTTCTACGCTTTTGAAGAGGATGCCGATCTGGTGTTTGCCGATTTGCACGAGGACGGCCGGTTTCTGTATCCGGGAACCGGAAGCAGCGAGGAAACCGGCAAAGGCTCCGCCCGCGGAACCAAGCTCAACATCCCCATGCCGCCCGGTGCCGACGACCTGGCCTTCCGCTCGGAGTGGAAGCGCGTGGAAGACCATCTGCGCAAGGGCCGGCCGCAACTCATCTTGTTTCAATGCGGGGCTGACAGCATTCAGGGAGATCCCATCACGCATCTGCGTTACACGCCGGCGGCGCATGCGCACGCCGCCACGCGCCTGTGCGTGCTTGCGAAAGAATTCTGCGACGGCCGCATCGTCGGCTTGGGCGGAGGCGGATACAACCGCCACAATCTGGCGCAGGCCTGGAGCGGAGTGGTTGCAGCCTTTCTCGACGCCTGAGCACTGCGGCGCCTAAGGTACAATGAGCGGCCGAAAATAACGCCCGCCGGAGCATTCGATGTTCAGCCAGTCCATGACCATTCAGGGGTTCGACAATGAACTCTACAACGCCTTGTGCGCGGAGCGCCGCCGCCAGGAAGAAAACGTCGAACTCATCGCTTCCGAGAATTACGTGAGCCCGCGGGTGCTGGCGGCACAGGGCTCGGTGCTCACCAACAAATACGCCGAGGGTTATCCGGGCAAACGCTATTACGGCGGCTGCGAGTTCGTGGACGTGGCGGAGCGGCTCGCCATCGAGCGCGCCAAGAAGCTGTTCAATGCGGCCTACGCCAACGTGCAACCGCATTCCGGCTCGCAGGCCAACGCCGCGGTGTATTACGCGCTCATGCAGCCGGGCGATAGCATGCTTGGCATGGCGCTCGCCCACGGCGGACATCTCACGCACGGCGCCAAGGTGAATTTCTCCGGCAAGCATTTCAACGTGCACCAGTACGGTGTGGACACGGCCACCGGTCTGCTCGACTATGGGCAGGTGCGTACGCTCGCCGAGGAACACAAGCCCAAAGTCATCGTGGCGGGATTCTCGGCGTATTCGCGCCGCATTGACTGGCAGAAATTCCGCGAGATTGCCGACAGCGTGGGCGCCTATCTGGTGGTGGACATGGCGCATGTGGCGGGACTGGTGGCGGCCGGCCTCTATCCCGATCCGGTCAATGTCGCGGATGTGACCACCACTACCACGCACAAAACGCTGCGCGGCCCGCGCGGCGGCCTGATACTGGCCAAGGCCAATCCCGAGATCGAGAAGAAACTCAATTCGCTGGTGTTCCCCGGCACCCAGGGCGGGCCGCTGATGCACGTGATTGCGGCCAAGGCGGTGGCACTGCTCGAAGCATTGCAGCCGGAATTCAAGATTTACCAGCAGCAGATTCTGAACAACGCGCGCGCCATGGCCGGGGCTTTCATCCAACGCGGCTACAACATTGTTTCCGGCGGCACCGACGATCACCTGTTCCTCATGGACCTGATTTCCCGCAACATCACCGGCAAGGATGCGGACGCGGCACTGCACCAGGCCAATATCACCGTCAACAAGAACGCCGTGCCCAACGATCCGCGTCCGCCCATGGTGACCTCGGGCCTGCGCATCGGCACGCCTGCGGCCACGACGCGCGGCCTGAAGGAAGGCGAGATCCGCGAGTTGGCGGGCTGGATGGCGGACATTCTTGACGATCTCGCCAATCAAAAGACCATCGCCCGCGTCAAGGATCAGGTATTGGCGATGTGCAGGAAGTTCCCGGTGTATCCGGCCGGCCTGCAGTTCTGAGCGGACGCGGCGCGAGCCCGCCATGTACTGCCCGTTTTGCAATCACGAAGACACCAAGGTCATTGACTCGCGTCTGGCGAGCGAGGGCACTCAGGTGCGCCGCCGGCGCGAATGCGAGAAGTGCGGCGAGCGCTTCACCACCTTTGAGAGCGCGGAACTCGTCATGCCACGCATTGTGAAGAGCGACGGCATCCGTGAGCCCTTTGATGAGAAGAAACTGCGCGCCGGCATGCTGCGCGCGCTGGAAAAGCGCCCGGTGAGCACCGAAGCCATGGAGGAGGCGCTGGCGCGCATCGAACACAAGCTGCAGGTCACGGGTGAGCGTGAAGTCAAGTCGCGGCAACTGGGCGAGTGGGTGATGGAAGAACTCAAGGCGCTGGATGAAGTGGCCTACGTGCGCTTCGCCTCGGTGTACCGCCGCTTCCAGGATGTCAACGAATTCCGCGATGAAATCCAGCGCCTGCAGGACGAAGTGGCGCGTGATGCACTGAAACGCGAACAGATGCCGTTGTTGCCGGATGAAGACAAGCAATGAGGAGTGCTGCGTACTGCGTGCGGAGTGCTGCGTTTGGAATCAGCATGCGCGCGGACATGCACGCAGCACATAGCACTCAGCACGATCTTCTACGGCCCTGAATGTTTACCGCTGCCGACCACGCTTACATGGCTGAAGCCCTGCGACTCGCCGCGCAGGGGCTGTACACCACCGATCCCAATCCGCGCGTGGGTTGCGTGATCGTCAAGGATGGGAAGACCGTGGGCCGCGGATTTCATCACAAGGCCGGAGAGCCGCATGCCGAAGTGCTGGCGCTGCACGAAGCCGGTACGGAATCGCGTGGTGCAACGGTGTATCTCACGCTTGAGCCTTGCGTACACTTCGGGCGTACGCCACCGTGTGCTGACGCGCTGATCGAAGCCGGCGTGGCGCGCGTCATCGCCGCCATGCAGGATCCGAATCCGCTGGTGGCCGGCAAGGGGTTTGCGAAGTTGCAGGCGGCCGGCATCGAAACCGCGCGCGGTCTGCTTGAAGAGCAGGCGCGGGCGCTCAATCCCGGATTCATCAGCCGCATGATTCGTGGCCGGCCGTGGGTGCGGAGCAAGCTCGCCGTGAGCCTCGACGGGCGCACCGCGCTTGGCAACGGCGAAAGCAAATGGATCAGCGGTGAAGCCGCGCGCGAGGATGTGCAACACTGGCGGGCGCGCAGTTCCGTAATCCTCACCGGCAGCGGCACGGTACTGGCGGACGACCCTGCGTTCACGGTGCGCCTGGCGGGCGAGTGGCGGCAGCCGCAGCGGATTGTCGTGGACAGCGCCTTACGCGTGTCGCCTGCCGCCCGGGTGTTGAAATCGCCCGGTGAAACCCATATTGCCACGCTCGTGACCGGGGGCGCGCAGCATGCGGCGCTCACGGCGGCCGGCATGCAACTCATGACCCTGCCAGCAAAGGAAGGGCACATGGACCTCAGCGCGCTCATGCAGCGCCTGGCACAAATGGCTTGCAACGAAGTGCTGGTAGAGGCGGGTGCGGGATTGAACGGCGCGCTGCTCGCGGATGGGTTATTGGATGAACTCATTATCTATATGGCGCCCTGCCTGCTGGGTGATTCCGCGCGCGGCATGTTCAGCCTGCCGGCGTTGAAGAGCATGCGGGAGCGGATGGAATTGCAGATCACGGACCTGCGCATGGTGGGCGACGATCTGCGCCTGATTGCCGTGCCGGCAGAAAGCAAAGATCATCGCGGCTGAAGCCGCTCCTACAAACAGGAATGGATGGATGTTCACCGGAATTGTGCAGGCCGTCGGAAAAATCAGATCGCTCGAAAAGCGCGGCGGCGATGTGCGCCTGGAAATTGATGCGGGCGTTCTGCCGCTGGACCGTATTAACCTGGGCGACAGTATTGCCGTCAACGGCTGCTGCCTAACCGTAATCGAAAAACATGCCGATGGCGTTGCTGCCGATGCTTCGCGCGAAACTCTGGCGCTGACCACCTTGGGCGATCTCGCCGTGGGTGCTCCGGTGAATCTGGAAATGGCGCTGACGCTTGGGACACCGCTCGGCGGCCATCTGGTCCTGGGGCATGTGGACGGAGTAGGCACCGTGACAGGCCGCCGCGAGGATGCGCGCTCGGTGCGCTTTGAAATCGGGGCGCCGGTGGAACTCAGCCGCTATATCGCGCGCAAGGGTTCGGTGTGTGTGGATGGCGTGAGCCTCACGGTGAACCAAGTTAACGCCGGCCGGTTCGATGTGAACATCATCCCGCACACGCTGGAGCACACCGTTCTCAAGCACTGGCAGGCGGGTTCGCGCGTCAATCTGGAAGTGGACCTGCTGGCGCGCTATCTTGAGCGCCTGATGCAGTCGGATACCCAGCCATGAACAGCACCGTCACGCGACTTTCCCAAGCCGGTCTCGATTCCATCGAAACCATTCTCGGCGAACTGCGCGCCGGCCGCATGGTGGTGATGATGGACGACGCGGATCGCGAGAACGAGGGCGATCTCATCATGGCCGCCGAGAAGGTTCGTCCCGAGGATGTGAACTTCATGGCGCGCTATGGCCGCGGCCTGATCTGTCTGACGCTCACGCGCGAGCGCTGCGCGCAATTGCGCCTGCCGCTGATGGTGAACGACACCGACCACAAGCGCACCACCAACTTCACGGTTTCAATCGAGGCGGCCGAGGGTGTAACCACAGGAATCTCCGCATACGACCGTGCGCACACGATCCGTACCGGCGTCAAACCGGATGCCCGACCGCAAGACCTTAAACAGCCGGGCCACATTTTTCCGCTCATGGCGCAACCGGGCGGCGTGCTGACGCGCGCCGGCCACACGGAGGCGGGCTGTGACCTCATGCGGCTCGCCGGCCTGGAACCGGCTGCGGCCATCGTCGAGATTCTCAACGAGGACGGCAGCATGGCGCGCCGCCCGGATCTGGAGAAATTCGCGCATCAGCACAAATTGAAGATTGGCACGATTGCCGACCTGATTCGTTATCGTCTCGCCAAGGAAAAAACCGTGGAGCGCATCGCCGAACGCAGCGTGCCCACGGAGTTCGGCGAGTTCCGGCTGCTGGCCTATGAAGATCGCATCAATCACACCGTGCATCTGACGCTGCTGCGCGGCGAGATTAAATCCGAGCAGGCAACGCTGGTGCGTGTGCACCTGCAGAACACGTTGTCCGACGTGGTCGGCGTGCATTGGGAGGAACTCGGCTGGCCGCTGCGCAATGCCATGATACGCATCGCGCGTGAGGGTGGCGTGCTTGTCATCCTGCGGCAGGCGGAAGACCCCGCCACTCTCGTACAGCGCTTGCGCGGCCATGCGGCGAACGCAGCGGAAGATTCCGGACCGGCTGCCAATGTGCTCCGCACCTACGGCATCGGTGCACAGATCCTGCTGGACCTGGGCGTGCGGCGCATGCGCGTGCTGAGTCAACCGAAGAAAATGCACGGTCTGTCGGGCTTCGGCCTGGAAGTCGTCGAATACGTCAATTGCGATTGAAGCGCGGGCTTCAGCTGCGGTTCTCTCGATTGCGGGAGCCGCCATCCCGCCGGCGATAACACTGGAATCGCGGCGAGTATCCCCGCTCTTTCCCACAATATCGCCGCTCTCATGGCCACAATATGGCCAGCTGAACGCCCACACTCGGTTAGAATACGTGCAACTTTTCCAGGTTCTTTACCATGGCCGGCCCATCCAAAACCCTGCAGGGTGAGCGCAATGCCGTGGGTTTGCGCTTCGCGGTGGTGGCCGCGCAGTTCAACGCGCATGTGGTGGATCGCCTGCTGGACGGCGCCTTGCGTGCTCTGGCGGAAGAGGGCGCGCTTAGCGACAACGTGCACGTGATTCGTGTGCCCGGCGCGTTCGAGATTCCCGTGGCGGTGAAACGCGCGGCAACCGATCGCAGCTATGACGCGGTAATCGCGCTCGGTGCGGTGATTCGCGGCGAGACCCCGCATTTCGATTATGTGGCCGGTGAATGCGCCCGCGGTATCATGCAGGTCATGCTGGATACGGGCGTGCCGGTCGGATTCGGCGTGCTCACCTGCGACACGTTGGCTCAGGCGCAGGCGCGCGCCGGAGGTGCGGCCGGCAACAAGGGCGCGGATGCCGCACGCGCGGCCGTGGAAATGGCCGGCTTCTTGCAGCGCCTGGCGACCTGATATGGCGAAAGGCAATTCACGTGGCACGCGCGCACGCTCACGTGCCCGGCGTTTGGCGTTGCAGGGGCTGTATCAGTGGCAGCTCTCGGGTGGGTTGGCAAAAGAGATCAGTTTGCAACTGCTTGCCAGCCAGAATGTGCGCGATACCGATAGTGAATATTTCGAGAGTTTGCTGGGCGAGTCGATTGCCGACTGCCAGGCGCTGGAGATGTTGTTCGGCAATCATCTGGACCGGCCGCTGGCACAACTTGATCCCGTGGAGCGTGGCATTCTGCTGCTCGGCGCCTGTGAGCTAAAATCGCATCCCGAGGTGCCTTACCGGGTGGTGCTGAATGAAGCGGTGGAGCTCACAAAGAGATTCGGCGCGGAAGATGCCCACAAGTACATCAACGCGGTGCTGGAGTGCGTGTGTCGCGAAGTACGCAGCGCGGAATTCAAACCGGAGGCTCGGGTAGGTGGAGCGCGAGCATGAACGAGTTTGAGTTGATCCGGGAATTTTTTTCCGGCAAGTCCCCAAGCCGCAAGGATGTTGTTCTCGGTATCGGAGACGATGCCGCCATCCTGCGCGTGCCGGACGGCATGCAAGTCGTGGCCACGGTGGACACGCTGGTCGAAGGCGTACACTTCCCCGCCGGTCTGCCTGCCGAGGACATTGGACATCGCTCGCTGGCGGTTTCGCTGAGCGATGTCGCAGCCATGGGCGCGGAGCCGGCCTGGGCGCTGCTCGCGCTGACTCTGCCAAATGCAGATGAAAAATGGCTGGCGGATTTCACGCGTGGTTTCTTGGCGCTCGCACAACGTCACGCGGTGGCGCTGGTGGGCGGCAATCTGGCGCGCGGCCCCTTGAGCATCACCGTCACCGCACACGGGCTGGTACCCAACGGCGGGGCGTTGAGGCGCGGCGGCGCCAGACCCGGCGACCATATTTACGTCAGCGGCGAACTCGGTGCAGCGGCGGCGGGGCTGCGATTGATCCGCAACGGCATTGAGCCGGAAGCCGGCGAACGTTTGCGCGCGCATTTTGCACGACCCGAACCGCGCATCGCACTCGGGCTGGCACTGCGCGGGCTGGCCGGCGCTTGCATCGACATCTCCGACGGATTCTTCGCGGATCTGGTGCATATCCTGCAGAGCAGCGGTATGGGTGGCGAGGTCAATGTGGAAACCCTGCCGCTGGCACCCGAAGCGGTGGAACTGCTGGGCCGCGCCGAGGCGCGCCAATTGGCGTTTGCCGGTGGGGATGATTACGAACTGTGTTTCTGCATGCCGCCCTCGCGGCTGGCACAGCTGCGGCAACGCCTGGGCAATGCGGATTGCACGGTCACGCAGGTGGGCGTGGTGACCGCGGAAAAATCCCTGCGCTGTCTGCAAACCGACGGAACGCGGTGGGTTCCCGACGCGGATACCTCGGGCTATCGGCACTTCAAATAAGAAAGCGCATGCACGATCGTCTGACCGTACGCCAGGTTTACCGTAACCCCGTTTATTTTCTCGCGCATGGGTTCGGCAGCGGCCTGGTACCGCGCGCCCCCGGCACGGCAGGCACGCTGGTGGGCGTGATCATCTTTGTATTGCTCACGCCGGTGCCGGACTGGCTGTACTGGCTGATTACCGCGTTGTTGTTTGTGCTCGGGATTTTCGTCTGCGGCTACACGGCCCGGAAACTGGGCGTGGAGGATCCCGGCGCCGTCAACTGGGACGAGGTGGTGGGGTACCTCATCACCATGGCGGTCATGCCGCATGCCCTGCTGGAGCGCGGCGGGTGGCTGTGGATTTTGCTGGGGTTTGTGCTGTTTCGTGCCTTTGACATCCTCAAGCCCTGGCCGATCCGCTGGTTTGACCGCAACATTGGCGGGGGCATCGGCATCATGCTGGACGATCTGGTGGCCGCGGTTCCGTCCGCTGTGGTGCTGTACATCCTGCATTTGGCGTTGCCGGCTTGGTGATGCGCTGGACATGGCGCGTCAAGGACGGTAAAAAAGGCTGCTGGCAATCTATGGAGAGTGCATGAACGCCCCCGAAAAACTCGGCAAGTTTGTGGTCGCCCAGGAGCTTGGGCGCGGGTCCACGGGCACGGTTTATCTTTGCCACGATTCCTTCCTCGGCAAGGATGTGGCCATCAAGGTCTATAGTCTCGACGCCGGCACCGACGAAAAAACTGTCCAGACCCGCCGCAAGCTGTTCTTCAACGAGGCCTACCTCGCCGGCAAGATGAATCACCCGAACATCCTGCCGATCTATGATGCAGGCGAGGATGGCGGCCATTGTTACGTGGTCATGGAGTACGTGCGCGGAGCGCAACCGCTCACCCTGTTCTGCCGCGCGGGGAACCTGCTGCCGGTGCGCAAAATCGTGGAAATCATCTTTAAGTGCGCCAAGGCGCTGGATTATGCGCACCGCAAGGGCCTGGTGCACCGTGATATCAAGCCCGGCAACATCATGATGACGGCGGATGGCGACGTGCGCATCGTGGATTTCGGTGTCGCGCACATGGCCGGCAACGATGGTGGACAGCTCAAGGGCCTGGTGGGCTCGCCGAGCTACATGGCACCGGAGCAGATGCGCCAGCAGCCCTCCACCGTGCAGACCGACCTGTATTCGTTGGGAGTGGTCATGTATGAACTGCTCACCGGCAAACGGCCGTACTACGGCAACAATCTGGCCCGCCTCGTGCACCAGATCATCTACGCCACGGCACCGCCGGTGCATACGCTGCGGGCGGACGTGCCGCCGGTGCTGGAAGACATCGTGGATAAGTCCCTCGACAAAGATGTGACGCGCCGCTATCAGACCGGACTGGAGTTTGCCACCGACCTCACGCGTGCGGTGCGCACGCTCGACAAGCTGTCCGAGGAACTTGCCGAGCAGGAGCGCTTCAACATTCTGCGCCGCCTGGCATTTTTCGAGGATTTCAGCTATCCGGAGGTTTACGAGGTGCTGCAAGCCAGCCGCTGGCAGAGTTACGGTCCCGGTGAAAACGTGGTGACCGAGGGCGAGCTGGACGACTGCTTCCTGGTGATGGTGCTGGGCAGCGCGGATGTGCGCCGCGGCGGCCAGGTGGTCGGCAGGCTGTCCGAGGGCGATTGCTACGGTGAGGCGCCCTACCTGCCCGAGAGGCGCGCGATGGCAGGCATCGTCGCGGCGACACCCATGAGCGTGTTACGTGTGAATGCCACGCTCATCGAGCAGGCATCCACGCAGTGCCAGTTGCGCTTTCACAAGATGTTTTTGAGGGCACTGATCGAGCGTTTGGCACACGGGCGCAAAGGCGAGGCCGCGGCACCCAAGCCGCAGGCGGTTACGCAAAAGCACTGATTTAGGGTAGCCGGGTGGAGCGGGGCGTGGCCACCGCTCAGGCGTCCTTGTTGTACTCCACCATGGCGTAGGCCGAATGGTTGTGGATGGATTCGAAGTTCTCCGACTCTATGGTGTAGGCGCGGATGCGCTCGTCGGCGTTGAGCCGCATCGCGATGTCGCGCACCATGTCTTCCACGAACTTTGGGTTGTCGTACGCGCGCTCGGTGACGAATTTCTCGTCCGGACGTTTCAGCAGGCCGTACAACTCGGACGACGCCTCGCGTTCCACAACGTCAATGAGCTCTTCCAGCCACACGAAACCGCGGGTTTTGCAGCTCACGGTCACGTGTGAGCGCTGGTTGTGCGCGCCGTAGGCGGAGATTTCCTTGGAGCAGGGGCACAGGCTGGTGACCGGCACCACGATCTTGAGGCGCAGGCAGTTCTGGCCGTCGCGGCGCTCGCCGATGAAGGTCACGTCATAGTCGAGCAGGCTCTGTACGCCGGACACCGGGGCCTTCTTGTTGATGAAATACGGGAAGCGCATCTGGATGTGGCCGGAGCGTGCTCCCAGCCGTTCGGTCATCTCCGCGATCATTTCCTTGAAGGATTCCACGGTGATTTCGCGCTCGTAGTGGTTGAGAATTTCCACGAAGCGCGACATGTGCGTGCCTTTGAAGTTGTGGGGCAGATCCACGTACATGGCAAAAGTGGCAATGGTGTGCTGTTCGCCGCCCGAGCGTTCGCGCACGCGGATGGGATAGCGGATTTCCTTGATGCCCACCTGATTGATGGGAATGCGGCGCGTATCGGCGCTGGCCTGCACGTCGGCGATGGCGAGGATTTTGGCCTGCTTAGCCGGCTGGTTGGGAGTCATCGGCATATCCTCCATCGAACGTGAATCGCGGCGCGCTCAGCGGTGTTCGCTTTATATGGAGTCGCGACCGGGAAATTCCAGTGGAACCGCAGCGCGGTCTGCGGCTATTTGCCGACTGCGTTGGCTAGGATACTCAGGACCTGGAAAAAGTCCACCGCCGCGTGGCCACACGCCAAGCGTGCTTGTAGGGGTGTTGTGCCGCGAGCCAGTCGCCCAGCGAGCGACGCACGCCGGTGGTATCCAGGCCTGCATCCCTGAGGCAGTCTTCGCGCGAGCCATGATCCACGAAGCGATCGGGAATGCCTATGTGCAGCGTGGGTTTGTGCAAGTCGTGAGTGGTCAGCAATTCACTCACCGCGCTGCCGGCACCGCCGGCAACGGCGTTGTCTTCCAGGGTGACGATCAGGTCGTGGCTGTCGGCGAGGTCCAGGATCAATTTCTCGTCCAGCGGTTTGACAAAACGCATGTTGACCAGCGTGGCGTCGAACTCCTCGGCGCTCGGCCAGGCCATATCCACCATGGCGCCAAACGCGAGCAGCAAGAGCTTTTTGCCTTCGCGGCGCACCTCGGCTTCCCCGATGGGCAGCGCGTGCATCTCCTGTTCGACGGTCACGCCCGGCCCGCGGCCGCGCGGATAGCGCACCGCGCTCGGCTGGTTAAGCGTCATGCCGGTGTAGAGCATCTGGCGGCATTCGTTCTCGTCGGCCGGCGCCATCAATACCATGTTCGGCAGGCAGCGCATGTAGGTGAAATCGAAGCTGCCGGAATGCGTGGGGCCGTCAGGACCCACGAGTCCCGCGCGGTCAATGGCAAACAGCACCGGCAGATTTTGCAGCGCCACGTCATGTACCAACTGGTCGTAGGCGCGCTGCAGAAACGTGGAATAGATCGCTACTACCGGCTTGAGCCCGCCGCAGGCCAGGCCGGCCGCCAGGGTCACGGCATGCTGCTCGGCGATGCCCACGTCAAAATAACGCTCGGGAAATTTTTGCTGGAACTCCACCAGTCCCGAGCCTTCGCGCATCGCGGGCGTGATCGCCACCATGCGCGGCTCCTGTGCCGCCATGTCGCACAACCACTGGCCGAACACGTCGGAATAATTCGGGCTGGGCGCGGGTTTGGAATGGATTTTGCCGGTGGCCGCATCGAAGGCACCCGGGCCGTGCCATTTGATCGGATCCTTCTCCGCCGGCTCGTAACCCTTGCCCTTGCGCGTGACGATGTGCAGCAGTTGCGGGCCTTTGAGCGCGCGCATGTTGCGCAAGGTCTTCATCACCGTATAGACGTCGTGCCCGTCGATGGGTCCGATGTAGTTGAAGCCCAGTTCCTCGAACAAGGTGCCAGGCACCACCATGCCCTTGAGTATTTCCTCGGAGCGCCGCGCCCACTCGCGTACCGGCGGCATGATGGACAAGGCCTTCTTGCCGCCTTCGCGCAGGTGCGAATACAGGCGTCCGGACAGCACCTTGGCAAAATAGTTGGAGAGCGCGCCGACGTTGCCGGAAATGGACATGTCATTGTCGTTCAGCACTACCAGCAGGTTGGCATCCATGCTGCCGGCGTGGTTGAGTGCCTCGAACGCCATGCCGGCGGTCATGGCGCCGTCACCGATCACGGCGACCACGCGGCGGTCCTCGCCCTTGTGCCTGGCGGCGAGTGCCATGCCGAGCGCGGCGCTGATGCTAGTCGAGGAATGGCCTACACCGAAGGTGTCATAGGGGCTTTCGCTGCGCTTCGGGAAGGGCGCGAGGCCGCCCCATTTGCGGATGGTGTCGAGGCGGTCACGCCGTCCGGTAAGCACCTTGTGCGGATAGGCTTGGTGGCCCACGTCCCACACCAGCCGGTCTTCCGGCGTGTTGAATACATAATGCAGCGCCACGGTCAGCTCCACCACGCCCAAGCCGGCGGCAAAATGCCCGCCGATGTGACTGATGGTTTCGATCTGAAAGGCGCGCAGTTCGTCCACTACCCTTTGCAACTCGCTTTCGGACAGGGCGCGCAGATCGGCGGGTGAGTTCAGGCGTGAGAGCAGCGGATAATTCGACAAGTCGGCCATCGCAGTTCCCTGATCGTCCCTTTCAACTGGAGTACCGGGCTCCATTATAGCGTCCGGACGCGCGCCGGGCTCAATGCTTGCGGGTGACAATATATTCGGATAACCAGGCGAGCGGCTGTGCGACCGCGCCAAAGGGCTTGAGCGCCTCAAGCGCAGAATGGTGCAGGCTCTGGGCGCGCTCGCGCGATTCCGCGAGCCCCAACACGCTCGGGTAAGTGGGCTTGTTGAGCGAGGCGTCCGCGCCGGCCTGCTTGCCGAGCGCGGCGGTCTCGCCTTCGACGTCCAGAATATCGTCATGGATCTGAAAGGCCAGACCGACGCATTTGGCGTAGCGGTCGAGCGCCGTTTGCTTCTCCGCAATCAGGCCCGGAGCACATTGCGCCGCGAGCAGCACACTGACGCGGATAAGCGCGCCGGTCTTGTGGATGTGCATGAGTTCCAATTCGGCGAGACTCAACGATTTGCCGATCGCGTCCATGTCCATGGCCTGGCCGCCGGCCATCCCGGCCGCGCCGCTTGCGACCGCGAGGCTGTGCAGCATTTTGACGCGTGCAGCGGGAGAGACTGTCATGCGCGCGTCCTCGGCCAGAATCTGGAACGCCAGCACCTGCAGGGCATCGCCGGCGAGTATCGCCGTGGCTTCATCGAACGCCTTGTGGCAGGTGGGCCGGCCGCGGCGCAGGTCGTCGTCGTCCATGGCCGGCAGGTCATCGTGGATGAGGGAATAGGCGTGAATGATTTCCACCGCGGCGGCCGGGCCGTCAAGCTGTTCGCGTGCGACGCCCAGGACCTCACCAGTGGCGTACACCAACAGGGGGCGCATGCGTTTGCCGCCGCCCAGGACGGCGTAGCGCATCGCCTGATGCAACCGCTGCGGGGGTTTGTCCGCCGCCGGCAGCCAGCGGTCGAGCACTGTTTCGAGGTGCGCGCAGTACTCCTGCACCCGCTCCTGGAACGGCGTCATGGACTATTCGTCCCTGATTTCGAAAGGCGCAAGTTTCTGCTGGTCGCCGTTTTGCACCAGCATTTCCACCTTGAGTTCCGCCTTTTTGAGCGCAGTCTGGCAGAGGCGCGTGAGCGCGATCCCGCGTTCAAAGTGCTTGAGCGCCGCGTCCAGGCTGAGGTTGCCCTTTTCCAGCGCCGCCACGATTTTTTCCAGTTCCTTGAGCGCGGTCTCGAAATCCGGGGCGTCGGGTTTGGGGCTTGGGGCCACGGTGATCTCCTGTGTGCGTCGAAAGTTACACGCCGCTGCTGGCTCGGTCAACGCGACGGTGCCGGTTGACAGGGACCATGCCGGAGGCTACATTGAACTTCAATTTTAGACTTGGTCTAAACGCTTTGGACATTGGTCCGATCTAAGAATGCGTCAAGCCCCCAGGAGGAAATGTTTATGAGCAAGCTCAAAGGCAGCAAGACCGAGGAAAACCTCAAGCACGCCTTCGCCGGCGAATCCCAGGCCAACCGCCGCTACTTGTATTTCGCGGCCAAGGCCGATGTGGAAGGCTACAACGACGTGTCCGCCGTGTTCCGCTCCACCGCGGAAGGCGAAACCGGCCACGCTCACGGTCATCTGGAATACCTGGAGCAGGTGGGTGATCCGGTGACGGGACTGCCCATCGGTCCGACGGGTTCCAACCTCAAATCCGCCATTGCCGGCGAAACGTATGAGTACACTGACATGTATCCCGGCATGTCCAAGACGGCCCGCAGCGAGGGCTTCACGGAAATCGCGGACTGGTTCGAGACGCTCGCCAAGGCGGAGCGATCGCACGCGAACCGCTTCCAGAAATCCCTGGATAGTCTCGGCAAGTAAACAGGTTGGGTACTGAGTCCCGGGGGGACGCGGCCGCATCCCCGGGATTCCCGTCTCTGACCGTTGCCAGGACCGCGGAGGTATTCGTGGCGCAAGAAGGTGGTCTAAAAGCTCCCCACCGCCATCATCTGGACTGGCAGAGCGATGAGTTCTGGAATGAAGCGTCGCTGCTCAAGGAAATGGAGCGCGTCTTTGACATCTGCGCCGGGTGCCGCCGCTGCTTCAGCCTGTGCAACGCGTTTCCCACGCTGTTCGATGCGGTGGATGCCACCTCCGAAGGCGAAGTTTCCCACGTAGATCACAAAATCTTCTGGGAAGTGGTGGATCACTGTTATCTCTGTGATCTGTGCTTCATGACCAAGTGCCCGTACGTGCCGCCGCATCCCTGGGACGTGGATTTCCCACACCTGATGCTGCGCGGCAAGGCCTGGAAATTCAGGAACCACGGCGCCAGCCTGCGCGACAAAATCCTGTCCGCGCCGGAAAAGCTCGGCAATTTCCTCGGTATTCCGATCGTGGCACAGACGGTAAACGCGGCAAACAAAAATCGTGCTGTGCGCAAGCTCGTGCAAGGCGTTGCCGGCATACACGCGGATGCCGTAGTGCTGGAGTTTCACAGCAATACCGCGCGCAAACGCCTCAAGCATCACACGCCGCCCGCGGCAAATGCAGAGGCAGCGGAAGGTACGCGCGGCAAAGTGGCGGTCTTTCTCACCTGTTACGGCAATCGCAGCGCCCCCGGGCAGGTGACCGATCTGATCGCGGTACTGGAGCATAACGGTATACCGACGCGCCTCACTCCGCAGGAGCATTGCTGCGGCATGCCGAAGCTGGAACTCGGCGATTTCGACACCATCCGCAAGAACAAGGAGACCAATATCCCGATGCTGGCGAAGCTGGTGGATGAGGGCTGGGACGTCGTGGCACCGATTCCCTCCTGTGTGCTCATGTTCAAGCAGGAGCTGCCGCACCTGTTTCCGGAAGATGCCGACGTAAAGAAAGTCCAAGAGAACATTTACGACCCATTTGAGTACCTGATGTTGCGGCACAAGGCCGGCAAGCTCAGAACCGATTTCAAACAGGCTCTCGGCAAAGTGATGTATCACGTGCCTTGCCACCAGCGCGTGCAGAACATCGGCTTGAAGACCAAGCAGTTGCTGGAAATGGTGCCGAACACGCAAGTGCGGGCCATCGAGCGCTGTTCCGGTCACAACGGCACCTATGCGGTCAAGCGCGAATTTCACGAGATATCCATGAAAATCGGCCGGCCGGTGATGGGCCAGGTCGCGGAATCGGGCTGCGATCACTATTTCAGCGACTGCCCCATGGCGGCCGAGCAGATCCAGAACGGCCTCCCGGACCGGCGCGCTCCCGAATCGGCCTTCCAGCTCCTGCGCTTGGCGTATGGAATTTAGAGAGATCACCGGCGGGAAGTGGGCTATGCAAAAACTGACCCGTCGGGATCTGTGGAGCCTGGAAGACTACGCGCAGAAGCGCGATGCCTTCCGCCGGCAGGTCATGGAACACAAGCAGGCTCGCAGCCTGCAGGTGGGACCCCACGTGCGCCTGCTGTTCGAAGACCGCTTGACGATGCAGTATCAGATACAGGAAATGCTGCGCGCCGAGCGGATTTTCGAGGCTCAGGGCATTGAGGATGAGCTCGATACCTACAATGCCTTGATACCGGACGCCGGCAATCTCACGGCGACCATGATGATCGAGTTTGAAAACGTGGCTGAACGTCAATGGGCACTCGCGCGGCTCGTGGGCATCGAGCACCAGGTGTGGCTGCAGGTGGCGGGGTTCGACCGGGTATTTGCGATTGCCGACGAGGACATGGATCGCAGTACGGCCGACAAGACATCCAGCGTGCACTTCCTGCGCTTCGAGTTGCCGGCGTCCATGGTCGGCGCGTTCAAAAGCGGGGCCGTGTTGGGAGCGGGCATCGAACATGCCAATTACACGTACTCGGTTGTCGCAGTTCCCGCCGAGCTGCGTGCGAGCCTGGTAGCTGATCTTTCCTGACTGCGGGACACGGCGGGATTCAGTTAGAATTCCCGGCCACCGGCGCCTTCCCTGCGCCCCCAATCGAAATCACCCGGAAGCATGAGCGCCAAATACGACGCGGCTGACATTGAGGTCCTGTCCGGCCTGGACCCGGTACGCCGGCGGCCGGGCATGTACACCGACACCAGCCGCCCCAATCATCTCGCCCAGGAAGTCATAGACAACTCGGTGGACGAAGCCATCGCCGGGTTCGCTAAAAGAATCGAGGTGATCCTGCACAAGGACGGCTCGCTGTCGGCCAACGACGACGGCCGCGGCATGCCGGTGGACGTGCATCCCAAGGAAAAACTCACCGGCGTGGAGCTGATCCTCACGCGCCTGCACGCGGGCGCCAAGTTCTCCGACAAGCATTACCGTTTCTCAGGCGGATTGCACGGTGTGGGCGTGTCGGTGGTGAATGCGCTGTCCAGCAAACTCGAAGTCTGGGTGCGGCGCAACGGCAAGAACTATCACATGGCCTTCAAGGACGGCAAGCGCGTAGGCAAGTTGGAAGAGCAGGGCGAAGTGGGCCGCGCCAATACCGGCACACGCCTGCGCTTTTGGCCGGACCCGAAGTATTTCGACTCGCCGAAATTCTCCATTCCGAAACTCAAACATGTGTTGCGCGCCAAGGCGGTGCTCTGTCCCGGCCTCACCGTCAAGTTCATCAATGAGCAGACGCTGGAAACAGACGAATGGCAGTATCACGGAGGACTCAAGGATTATTTGATTGAATCCCTGGAGGGTCGCGAGTTCATCCCCCATGAGCCTTTCAACGGCGGCTTGGAAGCCGAAAAGGAGACCGCGGATTGGGCGGTGGTGTGGTTGCTGGACGGCGGCGAGGTATTTGCCGAGGGCTACGTGAACCTGATACCGACAGTGCAGGGCGGCACGCACGTAAATGGGTTGCGTACTGGGCTCACGGATGCGGTGCGCGAATTCTGCGAGTTTCGCAATCTGGTGCCGCGCGGCGTGAAGCTCGCGCCCGAAGACATTTGCGACCGCGTGGCCTACGTGCTGTCGGTGAAGATGAGCGATCCGCAGTTCTCCGGCCAGACCAAGGAACGCCTGTCCTCACGGGAATCGGCCACATTTGTTTCCGGCATCGTCAAGGACGCGCTGGCGCTGTGGCTCAATCAGCACACCGAAGCCGGCGAGCAGATCGCGCAACTCGCCATCGAAAACGCGCAGCAGCGCCTCAAGCTCAGCAAGCAGGTGATGCGCAAGAAAATCACCAGCGGCCCGGCGTTGCCCGGCAAGCTCGCGGACTGCTCCAGCGGCGAGCCGGAGCGCAGCGAATTGTTCCTGGTGGAAGGCGATTCCGCCGGTGGCTCGGCCAAGCAGGCCCGCGACCGGGAATTCCAGGCCATCCTGCCGCTGCGCGGCAAGATCCTGAACACCTGGGAGGTGGACGCCGGCGAAGTGCTGGCCTCGCAGGAAGTGCACGACATCAGCGTGGCGCTCGGCGTGGAGCCCGGCTCCAGCAAACTCGACGGCTTGCGTTACCACAAGGTCTGCATCCTCGCGGACGCCGACTCCGACGGATTACACATCGCGACGCTTTTGTGT
>JAGXAZ010000135.1 GCA_018971365.1 Gammaproteobacteria bacterium
ACCGGCACCACCGCGGCCTCAGCCACTTCCGCTACGGTGAGGGCGGCGGATTCGATTTCCTTGGTGCCGAGGCGGTGGCCGGCGACGTTGATGACGTCATCAATGCGGCCGAGAATGCGGATGTAGCCGTCGGCAGATTGCATCGCGCCGTCGCCGGCAAAATACGGCCAGTCGCGCCAGTTCTTGCTGTTTTTGTTTTTGCAGTAACGCGCGAAGTACTGCCTGACCAGACGGTCGTCATCGCCCCAAATCGTTTGCATGAGTCCGGGCCAGGGGTTGCGGATGCAGATGTTGCCGGCCTTGCCGGTGCCGGGCGGGATTTCCTTGGCGTCTTCATCGTAGATGACGGGGTGGATGCCGGGCAGGCCGGGCCCGGCGCTCCCGGGCTTCATGGAGTTGAGAGCCGGCACCGTGCTGCACAGGAAGCCACCGGTTTCGGTTTGCCACCAGGTGTCCACGATCACGGCTTTCTTTTTTCCCACCACGTTGTAATACCAGCGCCATACTTCGGGTTCGATGGGTTCACCCACCGTGGTCATGTGTTTGAATTGCTGCTGGTACTGTTGGGGTACTTCTTCACCTGCGCGCCGCAGCGCGCGGATGGCGGTGGGCGAGGTGTGGAAAATGTTGACGCCCAACTCCTCGGCGATGCGCCAGGGCCGGCCGGCGTCAGGATGGGTGGGGATGCCCTCGTACACCACGCTTGAGGCCGCCAGCGCCAAAGGCCCGTAAACGATGTAAGAGTGCCCCGTGATCCAGCCGATGTCCGCCATGCACCAGTACACGTCTTCGGGGTGGATGTCCTGGATGTATTTGGAAGTGCCGGTGACGTAGGTGAGATAGCCGCCGGTGCTGTGGGCGCAACCCTTGGGGCGCCCGGTGCTGCCGCTGGTGTACATGAGGAACAATAGATCGGTGGCCTGCATGCGTTCCGGTTCCACGCGCCGGCCGCGGTATTTGGGCAGGAGTTCGTTGACCACAAAATCGCGGCCCTTCACCAGCGGGGTTTCCGCCGAGTAGCGGCCCGGATAGCGCTGCCACACCAGGACCTTTTCAGGCGCGGCCTTATCCTGGGCGGCCTTGTCCACGGCGATGTCGGCCTGTTTCTTGTGATCCAGCAATTTGCCGGCGCGGTAATAGGCGTCCATGGTGATGAGCACGTGGCTCTGAGAATCCGAAATGCGCTCGCCGCAGGCGTGGCCGGAAAATCCGCTGAACACCTGCGAATGAATTACGCCTAGGCGCGCGCAGGCCAGCATGGTGATCGGCAGTTCCGCGGTCATGGGCAGATGCAGGGTGGCGCGGTCACCCTTCTTCAGGCCACAGAAATCGCGTAGCAGCGCGGCGAATTCGTTGACCCGCACCCACAATTCCTGGTAAGTGATGTGCTGGATAAATTCGTTTTCAGGCTCGGGCACGAAGTGGATGGCGGTCTTGTTACGGTGTTTTGGCAAATGCCGGTCCACGCAGTTGTAACAGGCGTTCAGTTCGCCGCCCACGAACCATTTCCAGAAGGGGGGATGCGAAGTATCCAGAGTCTTTTTCCAGGGCTGGTACCAACTGAGCAGGTCGGCGTACTCGCGGAAACATTCCGGGAAATGTTCCAGGGACATGCGCTCGAATATCGCCGGGTCGGTCAAGTTGGCCTGGCTGATGAATTCCGCCGGCGGTTTGATGAGCGGCTCCTCGCGCCAATGCACCGCAATTTCGGCTTCGGAAAATTCGGATTTCACCTTGGTGTTCATGAGTTCATCCTTCCGCATCACAGCAACATGAATACGCCGTCCACGGCAGTCGGCAGCGCAAATCCGCCGCGCTGAACAATAGCGGGGGCCGTGGCGGCCCCCGCACGCAGCAGTTCAGGCCTCAGCCGCCCGAGGGTGCGCCCACCGGCAGTACCGTCCTGCCGAAGGTGGCGTTGGTGACCAGCGCAAAGCTGGTGTACATGGCCAGCAGGCCGCAGATCAGCCCCAGCCAGCCGCCGGCCAGACTCAACCCGTGCACGCCGAGCAAAGCGCCGAAACCGAGCAGGAAAAAGGTGATCCACAAGGTGAGAAATACCCACCATAGCGCCTTCGCCAGCCGGAATGATGCCACCCACATGTAGAGCGTGAACACACCCCAGCCGATCAGCGCCACCGCAATGGTGCTGCCCGCTTGCGAGAGGTCCAGCACGCCGTGACTGCCGAGCAGTACCAGCAACGCGAACCACCACCAGAACGCGCCGTAACTCAGAAACGCCACCATTCCGAAGGTATTTCCGGTACGGAACTCGAGCAGTCCCGCGAGCATCTGGATGAGACCGCCGAACGCGAATGCCAGTGGCAGCACCACCTGTTCCCCTCCCTTGGGCAAGACGCCGGCGTTGATCAGGCTCAACATCACCGTGGTGAGCCCGAAGCCAACCAGCCCGAGTGGCGCAGGATTAGCCAGCTTTGTTTCTTCTGTCATGGAAGCCTCCTCCCGTAGTTATTGAGCGCCAAAGGTTATATGCCTAAGTACCGTGCTCCGCAAGAGCCTGAATCAGCCGGGGGGACGAGAACCGAAGCCGGAGAGGTGCGTGCGCAACTTGCCTGTGATGCATCCCCGTTGGTTGGTCATATTAAATAACCACTTAGCGGTGCCTGTTACTGAGGCGATTGAGGTGTCATAGAGGCGTCATAATATAGAGGTGTCATATATGCTTGCAGTTGGAAAGTGTATGTGTGTCTTGACATGAAGGAGCAGCCGAGAGTAAAACGTCGCTCATCTCCGGCTTTGACCGGTCCATCCGAACACTCAATCCGCTTCTGTTTTGCCAGGGGAGAATCGCCATGAGCAAGAACAGCATCAAGACAGGCGTAATCTTCGGTTTGATCGCTTCTCTGTTTTTTGCCACCGCAGTATTTGCGGATCCACCCGCGAGTTCCGGTCCAACCATCAGCTTCCACGGTTTTGTGAGTACCAGCTTCTTCTGGCAAAGCCAGGACTTCACTTTCGGCAACGGCCAGAACGCGGAATGGCCGGTGACCAACACCGGCTCGAACCACAATCTGTCCGGCTTTGACGTGCGCAATACGCGCGCCTGGATAGACATTACCGGGGTCAGTCTCTCGAATGGCTGGACGGTGAGCGGGCATCTGGAAGGCGATTTCTTCGGCGGCTTCAATGGCGCCGGACCCTACAGCGCGCAACAGGAGACACCGCGTCTGCGGCAGGCGTTCATGAAACTGTCCAACGCCGACAGCGGCAGCAGCTTTACTATCGGCCAGCAATGGGACCTGCTATTTCCCATAGATGCGATTCCTGAATCTCTCGCGCACATTGCCTTTCCGCTGGGTTTCGGCAGCGGCATGATCGGCTGGCGTTTTCCCGGCGTCGTGTATTCACAGAACCTGGGCCAAGCCGCGCCGGACACGCTGGCGTGGCGGCTGGATCTGGGCGCGTTCTCGGGTTCCTGGAACGGCCCCGGCAACAACACCAACTTTGACACGGCCGCGAACGTGGACTTCCGTCCGCAGATCGAAGCGCGCCTGCACGCGCAGGAGGGCGACTGGCATGGTTTCGTGGTCGGGCACTACAGCTCTGAAGACCTGAGTGGTGTCGGCGGAACCTCGCCAACCCCGATTACCGGCACCATCACTTCATCGGCCCTGGAAATCGGCACTGGCTGGCATCCCGGCCCGTGGTCATTGGTGGCCGCCGCCTATACCGGCAAGGGCTTGGGCCAGGTTTTCGGGGCGCTTGCCCAGTTCGGCAACATCAGCGAGCACGGTGTTTACGCGCAGGGTGGCTACAAGCTCGCCCCCAACTGGGGATTGTATGTGTCGTATGCCACCGCCGATCCCAATGAAAGCGATGTGATCACCTGGATCGGCAATGGCGCCAGTGGCCTGCTGAAATCCCGGCAATATGCCGCAGACCTGATTTTCGGCGATGGTCCGTTCGGTTTTGGCGTGGAATGGATGCATGCCAGCCTGGACAGCACCACGGCCGCGACCGCGCCCGCGGTGACCACCACCAGCGGCAATCAGATTTCGCTCAGCGCCATTTATAAATTCTAGCGTCGCGAATCCGGCTTTACCGCGGGTGCCCTGAACGGGGCACCCGCAAGGCCGCCGCTCGAGACGGCCACGGGTGCGGCTCTGCCGCAGCGTATCCAGTTGAGGAGGTTAGCCATGAACAGATATTTATCCAAATGTTGTGTGACGCTTGCAGCACTGCTGCTGCTGTCAGCGTCCGTAATGGCGGCGGTTCCCCAGCCCGCGCCCGTGCGTTTTCCCTCGAAGTTTGGTTCCATGAGCTTCCCGGCCAAATTCCCGGCGGGCACCACACTCACAATTACCCAATGGAGCCATTTTGTACCGCGCTACGACAAGTGGTTCGACCCCTACGCGCAGGAGTGGGGTAAGCAGAACAACGTCAAGGTCACCGTACAGCACATCAATCTGGGCGATCTGGTGCCGACACTGGCCGCTGCGGTTGCCGCCGGCAAGGGTGCGACGCTGTTCGAGATGATATCGCCGCCGGCGTCCTTCATCCAGGGATTGCAAAACCTCGATGCCGTAAACCATGCAGCGGAGCAGGCGTTCGGCAAGCAACAGGCGGTGTGCACCAGCCAAACCTTCCTGCCGATCAAGAACGAATGGTATGGCTATTGTCACGGCTGGGTACCGGACCCGGGCGATTACCGCGTGTCGCTGTGGAAACAGGCCGGCTATCCCACCGGCCCGCACACCT